>JAZUCY010000022.1:0-69831 GCA_045639365.1 Paludibacteraceae bacterium | reverse complement strand
AAATCCATTGACGTTTCAACTATTTAGACTTTTTAGAAAATTATCTATAAGATAATAATCTTGAATATAACGTGATGAAACTATCCATCATAACCATCAACTATAATTAATCAGCCTACCCCTAACCCCTCTATGTTTAGTTTATAGGTTAAAGGTTATAGGAGATAGATTATACTAAAAATACAGATGATTAGATTGTCAATCATAACAATAAACTACAATAATGCCGAAGGCTTGCGCAAAACGCTCGCCTCTGTAGCTGCACAGACATATCCCAACATTGAGCATATTATTGTGGATGGCGGTTCGACGGATGGCTCCGTCGAGATTATCCGCGAGTACGCGGATAATCAGTGTAAAGTTGAAAGTGTAAAGTGTAAAGGCATTGAAGATGTTGGTGCCAACGAAAAAAGCAATTCTGCACCAATCTACACAACTCTACACAATGCTACACCACCCAAACACCACGTGCTTTGGGTATCCGAAAAGGACAAAGGCATCTACAATGCCATGAACAAGGGCATTGAAATAGCGTTGGGTAGAAGAGTGGTTAATTCCCTTAATCGTTCCCAGCTTGTCGAGGATAAGAATAAAGGCATTGAAATAGCATTGGGTCGTAGAGAAACTCGAGAAGATCATACTTCTGCGCCTATAGCCAATGGCCAATCGCCAATAGCCCAAACAGATTACATCCAGATACTCAACGCTGGCGACACTCTCGCTGCACCAGATGTCACTGAGCGAATGGTAAATGCGCTGCTTGAGGTTAAAGGCGAAAGGTTAAAGGCTAAAGACCCAGAAAACGGCGAAGCCGACACGCCAGCCTCTCACCTTTCACCTCTCACCTCTAAACTAACAAGCGACAGCGATCCAGCCTCTCGCCTAATCGCCTTATCGCCTGATTGCCTCGAAAATTGCCCCGCAATTTTCTACGGCAACATGACGAAAGTCAATGCCGCTGGTCAAGTAATCGGCAAAAGCGGTTATACGGAATATTCGTTAAGACAATTTTATCAGT
This sequence comes from Paludibacteraceae bacterium, assembly GCA_045639365.1. GTDB lineage: Bacteria > Bacteroidota > Bacteroidia > Bacteroidales > Paludibacteraceae > Colicola. The sequence continues at coordinate 68,813 of JAZUCY010000022.1, read as the reverse complement.
CCACACTTAACCACGACTGCGCCTATATCAGATCGGATTTGTTTGAGGAGTATGGATTGTATGATGAGCAGTTGAAGATTGTGAGTGATTGGAAGTGGTATTTGCAAGCGATAGGATTGGGTAGGGTAAAGCCGGAGTATGTGGATATTGATGTGACGATCTTTGATGCCGGTGGTATTAGTGAGACGAATTTGGAACTGCGTAATAAGGAAAGACGCCAAGTGCTGGAAGAACTATTACCTCCTGCGGTGTTATGGGACTATGATCAACATGCCTTCGAAGTAGATCAGGTGAATAGATTACGCAGATGGCATTTGTTTCCGTTGGTATATTTTATGGAACGAGTACTGTTTAAGTTAGAAAAGTGGGGCGTGTTAAAACGATAATGTTTAAGAAGAATAAACACAGAGTTGTGTACCTCCGGTGGTCAACGTTGCTCCGCAAAATGGTTTGCCATTTAGTACCTGCGGTGCTCGTGAGTAATTAGGTAAATCGCGTAAGAAAAATTTTGGATCAATTTTGAATAATTTGTGTTTAAATAGTAATCCACACAAAGAATGAAATTTAGTGTCATCATACCACTGTACAACAAGGCTCCTTACGTCCGTAAGGCGCTCGAATCGGTGTTTGCCCAAACTTACACCGACTACGAACTCATTGTTGTAGATGATGGCTCTACAGACGATAGCGCAGAAATTGCAGAAGAAGTTTTGCAAGAAGCCGCACCTCATCGCCCTATCGCCTCATCGCCTCATCGCCTCCTGAAACAGACCAACGCTGGCGTCAGCGCTGCTCGCAACACCGGCGTGGCCGCATCTACCGGCGACTATGTCGCCTTCCTCGATGCCGATGACTGGTGGGACCCCACCTACCTCGAGCGCATGGCGCAACTCATAGAAGACTACCCCGATGCGGGACTATATGCGAGCAACTATTACTACCACAAAGATGGCATCAATATCATCAAAGTAGATATACCTACGGGCTATTTCAACTATCCTGTTGAATACTATAAGAATTTTGCTATGCCAGTTTGGACAGGAGCAACGATGATTCCACGTAAGGTGTATGATGAGATAGGAGGATTCCCACAGGGTATCAAGCTAGGCGAGGATTTCCTGCTATGGTCAAAGATTGTACTACAATACCCCGTCGCGTTCCTAAACGAACCACTGGCATACTATAATAATACCTTGCATGCCAACTATCGCGCTACATATAATCTCCATGCTCCAGAGCATCATATGCTTTTCCGTTTGGAAGAGGCTACAGGGCTATTAGGCGATCTGGCTATTAGGCAAGAAAATGGCGCAGCCGAAACTACCATGCTTCATCGCCCAATCGCCCAATCGCCTTATCGACCAACAGACGAAGATTGGCATCGTCTCATTGACATGCTCCGTCTGCTAGGACTGCATAGTTATTGGCTCAGCAACGAGTATCACGATATAGCGCAGCAGGAGATAGATAAGGTGGATATGAGTCAGCAATATGAATTCTTGATTAACCTATATCGTAAACCACGATGGGAGCAGCAATTCAAACAGCGATTGCTGCAAATGGTAGCAAGACCAATCGCCTTATTGAAACGATTCAAACAAAAGAAAAAAACAAATCAAACAAATATAATCATTACCAACAAAGAATATCGAAGATCAATGGGTTTACCACTGTGATACGCATAAAGATAAACATGAGAAAATTTTGGTTAATACTATACTACGGGTTGGCAAAACACTTGCCCAAATCCACTGTACCTGTTATTGGTACCATTGCAAAGCACATGCGCCGTGCCTGTGCCGAGCACCTATTTGCAGAATGTGGTCCGCTAATCAATGTAGAGCAGGGGGCCTATTTTGGTAGTGGCAAACAAATACATGTGTTAGGTGAAAAAGTAGGATTAGGTAAAAACTTCACTTGCCATTGCCGTATATTAACTATGCATAGTCATATTATGATGGCAGAGGATGTGCTGTTTCAAGGAGGTGGACATGGTTACGACAATCCAGATATACGCATGGACGAAGCAGAAGGATTACCGCCAACGCCTCTTGAGGTGTGCGAGGACGTATGGTTCGGAGCACGCAGTATGATATTGCCAGGTTGCAAACGCATCGGTGCGCATAGCATTATCGGTGCTGGTGCTGTGGTAACCAAAGATGTGCCCGATTATGCCATTGTAGGAGGTAATCCCGCGAAGGTTATTAAAATGAGAAAATAATTTGTAAAATGAAAACTATTCTACTTGTATTTGGCACTCGCCCCGAGGCGATAAAGATGGCACCGCTTGTGAAGAAACTGCAGACAATGCCAGAGCAGTTTCGCATCGTGGTGTGTGTGACAGGACAGCATCGACAGATGCTGGATCAGGTATTGCAACTATTTGATATTACTCCAGATTATGACCTGAACATCATGCAACCTAATCAAGATCTATACGACATCACTAGTCGTATCTTGCTTGGTATGCGCGATGTACTCAAAGAAGCACAACCTGACATTGTCCTTGTTCATGGCGATACGACTACCTCCACCGCTTCTGCGTTGGCAGCGTTCTACCAGCAGATACCAGTAGGGCATGTGGAAGCTGGACTGCGTACAGGAAATATATATAGTCCATGGCCCGAGGAGATGAATCGTCTTATCACAGGTCGCATAGCTCGCGTGCATTTCTCTCCTACGCCACTCTCACGCGAAAACCTGCAGAAAGAGAATGTAGATGATAGTAAGATTGTTGTCACGGGTAATACTGTCATTGATGCCCTGCAGATAGTAGTAGAACGATTGAATAGTGATGAGCAATTAGCAGGTGAGGTGAGGAATAAAGTACTTAGTATGGGATATGATGTAGATCATCTTAGCGAAGGTAAACGAATGGTGCTGATTACAGGTCACCGTAGAGAGAATTTTGGTGATGGATTTTTGAATATTTGTTATGCAATAAAGAATTTGGCAGCGAAGTATCCTAATGTAGATTTTGTATATCCTATGCACCTCAATCCTAATGTGCGCAAACCTGTGCTTGAGATTTTGGGCGAGAGTGCAGAGAATGTGTTCCTAATCGAGCCGCTGGACTATTTGCCATTTGTATATATGATGCAGCAGAGTACACTGATTCTTACCGACTCGGGTGGAGTACAGGAAGAGGCTCCTGGACTAGGAAAACCCGTTCTTGTGATGCGCGATACGACAGAGCGCCCAGAAGCAGTAGAGGCTGGTACGGTATTACTTGTGGGAACCAATCGTAAGAAAATTGAGCAAGGTGTAAGTATGCTACTTGACGATGCTGAATGCTATCGCCGCATGAGCGAAGCGGTAAATCCATATGGTGATGGACACGCGTGTGATAGGATTGTACAATGTTTATAAGAAATGTAATATGATTACAAATAAAGAATTGCTTCATCTATATTTAGATGCTGATAAGTTTGCATTAGGTATAAATCGGAAGTGTCCAATACCTTTTATTGATTCTATATGGATTTATGAGCGGACATTACGATATTATGAATACCATAAGAATGTGGGAAATAAAATAATATCTCGTATTTATGCGTTTCTTCTTACTATCCGTGGAGAGCGATTGGGATTCTCTATTTCTAAAAATTGTTTTGGACCAGGTTTAAGAATTAACCATCATGGTTTATTAATTGTAAACGCTAAAGCAAGAATAGGTAAATGGTGTGATATTCATCAAGGAGTAAATATAGGAGAAAATGGTTATATTAGTGAGGAGGGGAGATTTATGAGTGAAGTGCCTACTATAGGAGATTTCTGTTTCATAGGACCAGGTGCAAAGTTATTTGGAAAATGCAATATAGGAAATAATGTACGCATAGGAGCAAATGCAGTCATAACCAAAGATATTCCTAATAATTGTACTGCATATGGTATACCTCAATATATTACACCAAATAAGAAGAGATTAATTACAATTGCAGATGATACTATAGAAGATAAATTTCTAAAAGAATACCCTCAATATACAAAATTAATAAAACCGATTCAATGATACCAAAAATAATCCATTATTGCTGGTTAGGTGGCAAGCCGATGCCCGAGTTGGCTGTGAAATGCATCGAGAGTTGGAAAAAGTACCTCCCCGATTACGAACTTCGCCTCTGGAACGAAGATACATTTGATATTAATAGTGTACCCTATGTAAAAGAAGCATACGAGGCACGTAAGTTCGCTTTTGTGACGGATTACATCCGCTTGTGGGCACTAGAGCGCGAGGGTGGTGTATATATGGATACCGATGTGGAGATACTTCGCCCATTGGACAATCTAATGCACCTACCCGCTTTCACGGGTTATGAGGCTAGTATGAGCAATGCGCCCGTAACTGGACTGATGGCGAGTGCTCCACATGGTGTATGGGTGACAGAGCAATTGGCGTACTACGATGAAAATCGTCATTTCCGTATGGAGGATGGTACATTGGATATGACACCGAATACCATTACGATTGCAGATATCATGGTAAAAGGTGGATTTGTGATCAATGGCGACTACAGGGTATATAAAGATGATTTGCATGTGTTCCCAGTGGATTATTTCTGCCCATTGACTAGTACGCGTGTACTGAAACTGACCAAAAACACCTATTGTATCCATCACTTTGCAGGTAGCTGGGTAGAGCGTACTATGTGGCAAAAATTTAAGCAGTTCATTACGCAAAAGGTGATTGGTACGAAGTTGACAGATAAGCTAGTACAGGTGAAGAGGAGAATCAAACAATAATACGCTATTATTCTACACAACTCTAAACGTACACGAACTTATGCGAGTGATTGTTCGAGCGAAAGAGAGATAAGAACTCAATATCACCCTACACGATTCTACACAACTCTACACCATTCTACACAATACAATCATGATTATACAAACATTAAATAACAAACTACAAGAATTTATTCCAAAATCGGTTACGAGTGTTGCTATGCTCACTTATGTGGCAGCTATCATATGCTGCAATATATTGTTTGCATCGCAGATGCTTGCACTGCAATGGTGGTTCTTTGGTGCAATAGAGGTGCTCGGATTCTTCTATTTTGCCAATCGCTTATCCAAACAATGCTTCCACCTTAACTCCTTGCACTTTACGCAAAAACTCTTTTGGAGAGCATTGTTTCTTCGATTGTTATGGGTGTTTATATCATACTTTTTATATCAACATTGGACAGGTACACCATTTTCTATTGATGCAGGAGATGAATTATACTACAATGAGGTAGCTCAATTTGCAGCTAATCAAATGCGTAACAGTGATTGGAATATTTATGGTAATATTCAACAGTATTCGGGAAAAGTCCAATTTTCAGATGTAGGTTACCCTATCTTTTTGACATTTGTATATTGGATTTTTGGTAATAGTATTTTCATTGCACGTGTGATAAAAGCGATATTAAGCGCGTGGACTGTCATCCTAATGTACCGCTTGACAACGCGCAATTTTGGCGAGCAAACAGGGCGTATGGTAGCTATTATGTGTGCCCTAATGCCGAACCTGATCTACTATTGCTCGTTCCAACTAAAGGAGGTCGAAATGGTTTTTCTAGCCGTACTATTTATAGAGCGTGCGGATTTCTTGTTACGCAAGGGTAAATTGGCCTTTATGCCCACTGCTACCTTAATGCTGATTCCTGCGGTGATGTTTACTATTCGTACGGCCTTGGCCGCAGTATTGGTGATGGCATTCTTCTGCACCGTAATATTAAGTAGCGAGCGTGTGGTGAGTTGGGGTAGGCGTACACTGATGCTGATTATGGCTATCCTATTTGCAGGAATGACGCTAATGATAAGTACAAGTATTGGTCAAGATGTTCAACAAATGTGGCGAACACGTGGAGCAACTCAAGAAGCAACTATGAAATGGCACTCCGAACGTATAGATAAAGGAGGATTTAATAATCAGTTTGCTAAATATGCTGGTGCAGCTGTATTTGCGCCTATGATTTTTACGATTCCATTCCCTACAATGACTGAAACATTTGGTCAAGAAAACCAAAAGATGATTCATGGTGGAAACTTTGTGAAAAATATCCTTTCGTTTTTCACTATATCAGCATTGGTGCTATTGCTTATCAGTGGCGATTGGCGGAAATATGTACTGCCATTAGCCGTGTTATGTGGTTATTTGGTGGTGTTGGTATTTAGTAACTTTGCACACTCGGAGCGCTTTCACTTGCCGGTACTTCCGCTGACACTGATGTTTGCAGGATATGGAATCAGCAAGATGAAGGAGGTATGGTGGATTAAGAAGTACTTCCCATATTGGTGTGCACTGATCTTCGTGGCTGCTATAGCGTGGAACTGGTTTAAATTGGCAGGACGAGGGATGATTTAATTAGGCGAGTAAGGCGATGAGGCGATAAATACAATATATGCAAATGGTTAATTATAATTTAATTGAGAGAAAGCAGTATCTGCAAATGCTAGGTGACCTTAAAGATCAAAATGTCATTAAGGTTATATCTGGTGTGCGCAGATGTGGCAAGTCTACATTGTTGTTAATGTTCGCGGAAGAATTGAAACATAATGGAGTGCAAGAGCAACAAATTCAATTCTATAATTTTGAGGATTTAGATACATTAGCTATAGGAAATATTTACCAAATTCATACATATATCAAAGATCGTTTGGTAGCAAATCAACCAAATTACATTTTCCTCGATGAAATTCAAAATGTACAAGAATTTCAACGCTTAGTAGATAGTTTATATATTAAGCCCAATGTAGATGTATATATTACTGGTTCCAATGCGTATATGCTTTCTGGTGAGTTAGCAACATTGCTAACTGGTCGTTATGTGGAAATTAATTTGTTGCCTTTGCAATTTGCTGAGTATTACCAATTTATGATTGAAAAATCGCCAAATTTGTTAAAAAGTGATATTTTGGCGAATTTTATCTATTATGGTGGCATTCCAGAATATGTTAAACAGTTGGTTATTAGCGAGAAACAGGCTAATATGTTCGCTCAAAGTATATTGAAAACGATAGTTGAGAAGGATATTTTTAAGCGTTTGAATATAACTAATAAACACGACTTTCCCGAGACAGAGAAGTTTGCGCCATGCAATCAAATGCGTCGTGCTGTAGTATCAATCCCCTCTAACATCGCTGAAGGTATGGGGCGTGTGTCTGATAAAGACCAAGCACATTTCTTAAATATGTCTTATGGTTCTTTAATGGAAATATATGCGCAAGCAGATGTTGCGCATGAATTAAAATATATTGATGACGAAATGTTTAATCAGTTGGAAGAACAAGTGGAGAGTATTGGCAAGATGATTCAATCTATGTGCTACCTTAGAAAGAATCCATCGCCTAATCGCCTTGTTGCCCAATCGCCTCATCGCCTCAAAAAATGAAAATCTTAGTAATAGCAGCTGACAAGGGCAATTGCTTCGCACCATTCATCGAAGAGCAAATGACCGCTCTTCAAGCCTGTGGCATGGAGATCATCCGATACGGTGTCACCGGCAAAGGCATCGCCGGTTACCTGCGCGAGCTACCTGCCCTGCGCCGCCTGATACATGCGGAGCGTCCCGATATTATCCACGCCCATTTTGGACTGTGCGGACTATTAGCAACATTAGCCACAATCGGTCTACATACACCCGTAGTAGTAACCTACCACGGATGCGATATCAACGCTAAGAAAAATCGTCCATTCTCCAAAGTAGCCATGTGCCTATCTGCATGGAACATATTCGTCAGTCATAGACAACTGCTCAATGCATATGGAACTGATGAACGAGCAAATAAAAATCACAAATGGAGCATCATCCCTTGTGGTATTGATACACAATTATTTGATGCTAAACATGTATGTTCGAAGTGGTATAATAGCACTTTCCCATCTAAGAACTATGTACTATTTGCCGGAAGTTTCAATAACTTTGTTAAAGGTCCCGAATTGGCAAAGCAAGCTGTAGAAATATATAACGCTTCACATCCTGAATCGCCAATAGAGTTGCTAGAGTTGAGAGGTTATACGCGCGAACAAGTAGTGACGCTCATGCACAAGTGTAGTGCACTCCTCCTCACCTCTATTCGCGAAGGAAGTCCGCAAGTTGTAAAAGAAGCTATGGCAAGTGGATGCCCTATTGTGAGCGTCGATGTCGGCGATGTGGCAGAGCGATTGAGTGGGGTAGAGGGATGCTATGTGGTACCCAATCGCGATGCACAATCCCTTGCTGCAGCATTGGAACATGCTGTAGCATTTGGCAGAACCAATGGCAGAGAAAAGTTACTTGATGACAGACTAGATAATGCGCAAATAGCAGAAACATTGATCAGTATATATATAAAATTTACAAAATAGTAATATTATGAGTGGAATATCAGGCATACTGCAGTACAATCAGGAATTTGTCAGCAGCGAACGAATAGAGTCAATGATGCAATGCATGAAGCATCGTGGACCCGATGGTGGAGGATATTATGCAGTCAATAACATCAGTTTGGGCTGTGTATGCCTCAATGAATCTGTACATACAGTTCCTTTGACAGACGAGAACTCGCGCTATACGATTGTCCTCGATGGTAAATTATATAACCATGCTAAACTGCTGGAGAAGTTGCAAGCACAAGAGCATAACTTCCGACATCAATCCGATGACGAAATTCTTCTTCATGCCTATATCGCATGGGGTGAGAAAATGCTTGATGAGTTAGATGGCGTGTTTGCATTTGCAATTTATGACAAAGAACAACAAAAACTATTTTTGGCTCGTGATCGATTTGGTGTGAAGCCATTGTACTACAGTGTGACAGAGCAGGGATTGGTATTCGCATCTGAAATACCACCAATACTATCTGTATTAACTACCAAACCAACTGCCAACGAGCATGCGATATTTGACTATCTCGTATTCAACCGTACCGACCAAACAGAGCAATCATTCTTCAGCGACCTCTACAAACTGCAGCATGGTTGCTGCATGATATTAGATTGTAAGCAAATCTATACAAAAGATAATCTACCTATTGTAAAATGGTATGATTTGGTTGAGCAAGTACTAGGACAAATCATCAAAAAAGACAAATCGGAATACATGCGCCTACTGACTCGCGCTATTGAGAAGCGCTTGCAAGGCGATTTGCCATGGGGAGTAGGACTGAGCGGTGGATTAGACTCTTCGACGATAACCTCTACTGTAATCAACGTGCTTAAAGAAGAGAATGTACATTCTATCTCTGCCGTATATGGCAAAGAGAGTAGTGCTGACGAGTCAAACTTCATCGATTGTTTCCAAGGTATAGTGCCCAATATGCACTATGCACACCCTAATGCCGATACACTCTATGCGCACCTAGACAACTATGTGCGTATTCAAGGAGAACCTACTCCTACCACTTCGCCATTTGCCAACTATTGCGTCATGCAAGAGGCGAAGGAGTATGTAAGAGTAGTGCTAGATGGTCAAGGTGCTGATGAGGCATTGTCGGGATATGAATACATTCCTGGATTGTATTATAAAACCCTGCTGACCCATTTCCAGTGGATTACATTAGCAAAAGAATTGGTACGCTATGCGCGATTGCATCGCTCGATGCGCCATATCAAGTACATGCTATTCTTCATGTTTCCGAGCCGCATACGAACCAAAGTACGTGTAGCACAACGAGCATACATGAATCCTGATTTTGTAGCCCGTCATCAGAGTAGCGTAATCGCAGATAAGTTATACGGAGCTAACACCATGCAGGAGATGCTAATTGGTCACTTCGAATACAAACTCGAGCATCTACTCAAGTGGGGGGATAGAAGCAGTATGGCATTCTCTATGGAGACGCGTCAACCATTCTTGGATAAGGATTTAGTAGAATATTCGCTCAAGATAGAAGATGGCGCTAAGATTCATAATGGATATACTAAATATATCTTGCGTGAAGTGATGAGCGGTCTCATGCCCGAGCGCGTTCGTATGAGAGTGGATAAGAAAGGATTTGCGGTTCCGCAGGACGAATGGTTCCGCACAGAAAAGTTCCAAATACTAGTAATGGATATTCTACAATCCGAGTCTTTTGCCAAGCGTGGATATGTAATCCCCGGAGAAGCCATCAGACTATACAAGAAGCATTTGGCAGGCGAAGTGAATATATCTAAAGATATCTGGAAATGGATTAACCTAGAATTGTGGTTTAGAGAATATATAGACTAGACTGTTATGCTTAGAATACTGACATACAACGAGATTGACCTCACCCAATGGCGCACATTGGTGGAGCAATCTCCATATGCTACCTGGTTTCAAACGCCAGAGGCGTATGACTTTTATGTGTCAGTACCTAATGAAATGACGTCATATGCCGTAGGCGTTGAGGAGAGTGGAGTTTTGAAGGGTGTGGTTGTGGTTTATCTGACGAAAGAGAAGAATCCTATTAAGCACTTTCTTACTCGTCGTGCAATTATCATTGGTGGACCACTCCTTGCTGAAGATATCAGCGACGATGCGCTAGCGGCACTTCTAATGGCGATAAGGCAATTAGGCGATAAGGCGAAAGGCAAGAAAAACAGCAAAGCTGTAACAACCGCCTCTACACCTTACACCCTACACTCTACACCAATCTACATCGAAACTCGCAATTTCCATGACTATAGTCAATGGAAATCCGTCTTCGAGAAATGTGGCTTTGCCTACCAACCACACCTAAATATCCAAGTTACTTGCAATGTTGCACACAGTATGAGCGAGCGGCGCATCCGACAGGTACGCAAGGCGCTGAAGAACGGCGTAGAGATCTGCCAAGCACAGTCCGAAGGTGAAATAAAAGCATGGTATAGGATACTCCAACAGCTATACCGCAAGAAGGTACGCACACCGCTCTGGAGTGAGGAATTCTTCTTGCAGTTCTACCGCAATGGAGTAGGTAACTATCTACTAGTAAAACATGAGGGAAAAATTATCGGTGGTATGATGTGCCCTATATTAAAGGGCAAAACCATCTACGAATGGTATGTGTGCGGACTGGATGAGGATTTTCGCGAGTGTCACCCATCGGTGATTGCTACCTATGCGGCTATTGAATACGCCAAGGAGCATGAATTGCCACTATTCGACTTTATGGGAGCTGGCAAGCCCGATATACTATATGGTGTACGTGACTTTAAGATGGAGTTTGGCGGAGAACTTGTAGAGCATGGACGATATATGTATATTTGTAAGCCATGGCTATTCAAAATAGGTAAAATCGCAGTGAAAATGCTGAAAATAGGTAATATATTTTGATTATTGAAAAAAAAATCGTATCTTTGTGCCCGAAATATAATAGATAAAATATTAACAAAAAAAGATAACAAAAATTATGGAAATTCAAGAATTTGTAGCAAACTTTGCTGAGCAATTTGACGACACCGAAATGGATGTATTTACACCTGAAACCGCATTCCGTGAGTTGGAGGAGTGGAGTAGTTTAACAGGCTTGGCAGTTCTTAATATGATTGCTAAGAAATACGAGGTAAAGCTGACTCCTGCTGAGTTGAAATCAGTAGAAACCGTGATAGCTCTATTCGAATTGGTACAATCAAAAAAGTGATGAACAATCCATTCTCACTAGCAGGGAAGACCATCCTCATTACAGGTGCTTCTGCTGGCATTGGTAGAGGCATTGCTATTGCTTGTGCAGGTATGGGTGCGCAGGTAATTTTATCTGCGCGCAATACCGTGCGCCTGCAAGAGACCTTATCTGCACTCGAAGGAGAAGGTCATTGCTATCTAGCAGCAGACCTAACGGATACAGAACAACGTGCAATATTGGTAGAGCAGTTACCAACTTTAGATGGCGTGGTGCATTGTGCAGGCGTAGGAAGTCGTGTGCCATGTAAGATGGTGACACAGGAAGACATAGACCACGTATTCCAACCTAATACCGAAGCACCTATTCTGCTGCAAAGCGAATTGCTAGCAAAAAAGAAACTACAGAAGCAGAGTTCGGTAGTATTTATAGCATCTGCAGCTGCTACTATGCCTAGCATGGGCAATGCTGTATATAGTGCATCCAAAGCCGCTATCATAGCATACGCAAAATGCCTGGCACTCGAGTTGGCTCCACGCAAGATTCGCGTGAACTGCATCAGTCCTACGATGGTGTGGACAGATTTAGCATTAGTGGGTGCAACGGTAAAACAACTAGCAGAGGCTGAAAAGCAATATCCGCTGAAGCGTTATGGGCAACCAGAAGATATTGCACATTTAGCAGTATATATGCTCAGTGATGCTTGCACATGGATGACAGGAAACAATGTGGAGATTACAGGAGGAAGTCAGGTGTTATAAATCATCTGGATAAGTTAAATTAAATAAACATGAAACCCTATATTGTAAGAGAAGCTATATCAATTCCTTATTTTGACCACGACCATAAGAGTTTGAAGAATACAATTCAAAGTTCTAGTTCTCGTCGTGGCATGAATGCTTGGCAGTTTACTATACGTAAAGTACGGAATATATTGTTGAGTAAATGGGCTTATAATTGTCCGTTAAATGGACCACGTGTGCGCATGAATCGAAAAAGAGGAGTGATAATTGGGAAAAATGTGTATCTTGGTCAATATTGTATCATAGATAATGCATACCCCGAGTATATCTATATTGAGGACAATGTTTCTCTTGCCGGAAATGTAACCATATTAGCCCATAGTAACCCATATCCACATTTTAAAAACATTACTGAATCTGGCGTTTCACCTGTAATTATCAAGGAAGGTGCATGGATAGCAGAAGGTGCAATCATTCTGCGCGGAGTGATAATCGGGAAAAATGCGATTGTATCTGCTGGTACAGTAGTGGACAAGGATGTGCCAGATTGCTCACTTGCAAAAGGTAATCCTATGAAGATTGTAGCTGATTTCACAGCACTAATAGATTGATTTATGAAAGCGTATATTAAAGATATTGCCTACTATTTACCACAAGATATACTTACCAACGAGCAAATAGCTGCTCTATTTCCAGAATGGTCAGCCGAGAAAGTGGCTAGCAAAGTAGGCATCACCGAGCGACATATCGCAGCAGACAGCGAGACGGCCACCGATATGGCACAACGCGCCGCTGAGCAGTTATTTGCACAAGGAGTAGATAAATCGCAAATAGACTTTGTCCTACTATGCACACAGAGTCCTGACTATTTCTTGCCTTCATCCGCCTGCATCTTGCAAGACCGATTGGGACTAAGCAAGAATTGCGGCGCGTTTGACTTCAACCTAGGTTGCTCGGGTTACGAATACGGATTGGCACTAGCCAAGGGTTTGATCGTAGCAGGCGTGGCAAAAAATATCCTATTGCTGACATCTGAAACATATACCAAATACTTGCACGCAGAGGACAAAGGCAACCGCACTATCTTCGGAGATGGTGCATCAGCAACATTAGTTTCTACAGAAGGTTTCGCTGAAATAGGTGAAGTGGTAGTCGGCACCGACGGAAGCGGCGCGGAGAACCTTATCGTGCGCACCACGGGTGCGCGCCATAGAGCATTAGCCCACAACGAGCACACTGACGAGGACGGCAATATCCTGAGCGATGACCACCTATATATGCACGGCGGAAATGTGTTTAATTTTACCGCTGATGTAGTACCTGATATGGTGGAGAAACTGCTACAGAAAAGCGAACTACAGCATGATGATATCAATCTGTGGGTATTCCATCAGGCGAATAAATACATGATCAATTACCTGAGAAAACTGCTCAGTATAGATAAAGATAAATTCTATATCTTTATGGAAAAAGTGGGTAATACCGTATCTTCTACCATCCCTATTGCACTATGCGAAGCGCGCAAAGAAGACAAACTGCACGGCAATGTGCTACTAGCTGGCTTCGGCGTAGGACTGAGTTGGGGGGGGGTAATGTTGAAAGTGATATAATCAAAATACAGAAATGTATGAGATGTTGTATAATGACCAATGATGTAGAAACTACCAGCATTATCAATGGTGGTTTGAGACATGAAACCGGAGTGCGCGTTTGGCAAGAAGGACTTCCGCTCATTTTGGATATATATGCCAAGTACAATATTCGTGCGACTTTTTTCTTTATTGCAGATTATGCTAAAGATTTTCCTGAAATCGTAAAGATGGTTCAACCGGCTGGGCATGAGGTCGCCTTGCATGGTTTGACACATGATCATAGATTATCATTTGATACGATGCCATACGAGCAACAACTTCATCACTTGGTAGAAGGAAAAAAAATACTAGAAGACATCTCAGGAGAAGAAGTAGTGTCTTTCCGTTCGCCAGCATTGCGTGTAAATCAAGATACACCACGCGCACTAGTAGAGGCAGGATTCAAATACGACAGTTCCGTAGCACCACAACGAATGGATATGTTCATGTCTTTAGGGAGTAAAAATAAGATGCAATGGCTAAAAGCACCTAGAGCACCATATATGACAGCTATAGACAATCTGGCACGTCGTGGAGATTCAGGAATTATAGAAGTACCAGTATCATCATTCGGTGCTCCATACATAGGTACTGCTATGCGTGTTGCACCATGGCTTAATAGACTGACACGCAATCTAGTTTACATGGAAACAAAAGACACCGACAAAGTGGTTAACTTCTTGATTCACCCAATCGAGTTAATCACCGAACACGTCTTAAATGAGAAAATAGAGAGACGCTCTAAAAATCCTATCGCTTATCTATTATCAGATGTCATTAGACATCAACTGAAATTAAAGAACCTAGGCGAACCTGGTGTGGCATTGTTTGAAAATGAATTACAATTCTGGCAAAAACACAATTACGATTTTGTAACAATTAAGGACATTCATGGGTAATAATAACAAAAAAATAGCTATCTTTCTTGGACATCCTGCACATTTCCATCTCTACAAACATGTGGTTAATGCATTGGTTAAGAATGATTACGACGTTACATATCTAATCAAGCGAAAGGATATCCTAGAAGATCTTGTCAAGCAAACAGGCGTACCATACACTGTTGTAAGAGACAAAGAAAGAGCCAAATCTTCTAAATTTGGGCTCATCTTTTCTATGCTCAAGTTGGATTTTAATGTGTTTAAATCACTATTGAAAGTTAGACCGAAATTATTAACTGGTACTTATTGTCCCATATTTTCGAAACTAACTTTTATTCCTTTCATATCATGTAATGAAGATGACGCGAAAGTCGTGCCTAATTTTACGATATTAAGTTATCCGCCTGCTAACTCAATTCTCACACCTGTTGTTTGCGACAACGGAAAGTGGAATAGCAAATCAACTAAATACCCCTCCTACCACGAATTGGCATACCTACATCCAAATCATTTTACTGCAGACAAAAGTGTGGTAAAGGGATATGGTATCGATACTGATAAACCATATTTCGTATTGCGATTTGCTTCGCTCAACGCCCATCACGATAACGGCATACGAGGCATCAATACCGAAATCGCACAGCGACTCATTGACTCCTTATCACCTCATGGGCAGATATACATTACCTCCGAGCGCGAACTAGAACCTCAATTCGAACCTTACCGCATTCGCATTAATCCGCTTGATATGCACCACGTGATGGCCTTTGCTTCGCTCTACATTGGCGATAGCCAAACTATGGCTGCTGAAGCAGGTGTACTCGGTACACCATTTGTGCGATTCAATGACTTTGTGGGACGAATAGGTTATCTGCGTGAACTGGAAGATGTCTATCAATTAGGTTATGGCATACACGCTACACCTTTGGCAGAAGATAGCAACATTCGTCGTAATGACGGTACGGTACAACCAAGTGGAGTAGAGGCACTCTACCAAGCAGTAGAGAAACTTGTGGCTATGCCTGCAGATGAACGCCGACAGATCTTCGCTGCTCGCCGTGAAAAAATGCTCAGCGAGAAAATAGACTATGCTAAGTTCCTTACATGGTTTATCGAAAACTATCCTCAAAGTCAACAGCAAACTCGCGTGAATCAGGCGAATGATACCTTTTGGGCACAGTTTAGATGATGTTTTAACCAAAATACGCTCGTTTCACTTGCTACAAAAATAATTAAAAAAACGGGTTGTGTTTTTAAGACGTACAGCCTTATGGCTGATTATTCGAACGGAGTGAGATAAGAATTATTGTCAATGAAAGTATCTTATTGTTGGTTGGAGGTGATTCGCATTGCTCATCACCCATTGTCAAATGGTCGTTCAACTACTGTTTATGCAAGCATACGATAGTTGTTCGACCATTTTTCAATTTGTCTACCTACGTCAGACTTTCTCCAACCACCTCGCGATCTACTACCCCGCTCTCAAATCACTGATTTGGATTCCCAGAGATATGACGAATGACAAGTCATTCTGTTTTGACGCAGATGCGAAGTATCGCGAGTCAAAACCCATTATACCGTTCGTAGAACGTAGAGTATTTCGAAGAACTTAGGATTTATTTTTGTTAATTCTTTATTCAATGAATAAATTTGATTGAAAGTGTAGATTTTAAATCTCAGTGATGAATAAAACTGCCCAAAAATACGATTTTCTGTTAAAAATTTGTTTGTATTGCAGAAATTCACTACCTTTGTAGCGTTTTTAGAATAATTTACCATATTTACTATGCTAATCACCCTTGTCGCAGGAGCACGTCCAAACTTCATGAAGATTGCTCCACTTATCAAAGCCATACAACAGGCAAACAACGAAGGAAAAGATAGCCATTATCGTCTTGTTCATACTGGTCAGCACTATGACAAGAATATGTCGGATACTTTCTTCGAAGAGCTTGGCATACCTACACCCGATGTCAACCTCGGTTGCGGTGGCGGTACACAAGCTGAGCAGACAGCCAACATTATGGTGGCTTTTGAGAAAGACCTTATGGCGAACCCTACCGACCTCGTACTTGTAGTAGGCGATGTCACTAGCACTATGGCATGCTCTATTGTAGCCAAGAAACTGAATACCAAAGTGTGCCACGTAGAGGCTGGTATCCGCAGTTGGGACCTTAGCATGCCCGAAGAGATCAACCGTATGGTCACCGACTCACTCGCCGATTATATGTTCACCACCAGCGAGATTGCTAATAAGAATCTCATACTCAGTGGCTGCTTTTTAGAGAACGGTACCAATAGCCAATCGCCCATCGCCAATCGCCTACCTGCTCTCGCAGAAGAGCAGTACGCTTTCAAGCGCAATGTCCAACGTGTTTGGTGGGTTGGCAACGTGATGATCGATACCTTGCTCGCTAACCGAGCACGATTTAGCAAACCTGCGGTGTTTGACGAACTGGGACTTACAGAGAAGAACTATGTGGTGATGACCATGCACCGTCCTGCTAACGTGGACGAAGAGCAGCACCTCAAAGCTCTCATGGAGCAAATCATTACCAATGTACACGGATTGCCAATCATCTTCCCAATCCACCCACGCACTGCGAAAATATTCTACAACCTCTGGGGGAACGAAGAGCAACTGGCTCAGCTTTTCCCGAACTTGCATATCGTAGCACCAATGGGCTACTTGGAATTCAACTATATGGTAGAGCATGCCAAAGTGGTAGTTACCGACTCGGGTGGTATCACCGAAGAGACCACCGTGATGGGCGTGCCATGTATCACCCTGCGCGATAATACCGAACGCCCAGAGACATGCACCATCGGTACAAACCGATTGATTGGCACCAATCCACAAGCGGTGAAACCTGCACTTGATGCGCTCTTTGCTGGGCAATGGCAAACGGGCGAGATCCCACCACTATGGGATGGACACACCGCCGAACGAATCGTGGAGATATTGTACACTGAGTGCGATCCCGCTCTCACAGATACTCACTGAGATTACAACAAATAGGCAATTTGATACAACAATATCAACGTAGGCGCAGCGATCGTTCGAGCCGTTAGGCGGGATAAGAACATAGTCCGACAACAATTGCGAGCACCCCATTCGCCCACGAGGCTCATCGGGGACTCCGCTGCTCGCAACAAATAATCGTTCGAACGAATGTGAGATAAGAACTCCCTGCCGTGGCTCGGGAAAATGAATTGTCCTTGGAGCGCTCTGGGGGGCTTTGCAAGTTGTTGGTTTAAGTTGTCTAAGTTGTTGTTAAAGAAAAACAAAAACTAGATTTAAGTTGTTGTTAAGTAATAGCCTGTTAAATAATTGACAAGTTGTCTCAAAAATATGAAAAGAAGCGTAATAGACATACAGCCTGTTGGAACCTCCTACGAGATGGGACTCAAGCGCGTACTGCTCTCTGCTAACGAGAGTGGATGTAGCATCACACAGGTAGCCTTACTCGAACTCAAAGCCGGCGATCGCAGTGCCAAACACATACATCCAGACCTTCAGGATATCTTCTTCGTGCTCGAAGGTGAGATAGAGGTTACCATTGATGGTAAAACAAATCGTTGCACCAAGGAGGATTTCATTTTCGTCGAACACCTTAAATCCTATGAGCTACACGCTATCACAGATGTGCGTATGCTCGCTATGGGTTGTGTGATTGAGACACAACGCACCAAGCTCTATCCCATGCTCTTCGAACCTAACCTGCACGCTAAAGTATGGGGAAGCCTCGATCTCACCGCATGGAAAGAACTCCCCTTACAAAACCATATTGGTGAGAGCTGGGAAGTCTCTGCTATACCCACCTCGCCATCCGTTATAGCCAACGGTACCTGGGCTGGTTATACCCTGAATGAAGTGATACGCAAGATGCCCGAGGCCATGCTCGGCAAGACTGTCGCTAAGCAACACGATAACCAACTACCCATTCTCGTCAAACTCATAGATACCGATGACGACCTGAGCGTACAAGTACACCCTGATGATGCTATGGCACACCGTATGCATAGCCAACGCGGTAAATCAGAGATGTGGTATGTTATCAATGCCCAACCTGACTCCTATATCTATGCTGGTTTCAAAGAGGCACTTACCCCCGAGGAGTATGCTCGCAAAGTGGCCGACGGCACCATACTCGATGCATTGGCCAAACACGAAGTGCACGCAGGCGATGTCTTCTACCTCCCCGCAGGGCGTATCCACGCTATCGGCAAAGGCGTACTACTAGCAGAGGTGCAACAGACATCCGATATCACTTACCGCATCTACGATCATGGACGCCTGGGACTTGATGGTAAACCCCGTGAACTGCATACCGAACTGGCTGCACAGGCACTGGACTTTACCGTGCATCAGAACTATCGTAGCACCTACAAAGACACTATCGATACAGCCAATATGTGCTTGGATACCGATCACTTCAGTGTCCGCGTGCTGCCTCTCAATCGTCCTATGCGTCGTAATATGATCCTTTATGACTCCTTTGTCATCATCACCTGCGTATATAGCTCCTGCCTCATTCATATCCGTAGTACCCAAGAAGAGATTGAACTACAGGAAGGCTTCTCATGCTTCATTCCAGCGGCTATTGCCGACTACGATATCGTGCCCCTCATGGGCGATGTAAAAGTGTTGGAGGCTTATATCAATAATCGCCCCCGTACCACTTGGCAACGTATTGTATCACAGTTTATGCACTTATCTGGCTATGATATATAAACTCAGCCCTCAACCTACCAACTAAACCGAATAGAATATGCTATCCCTCATCGTCGCCGTATCAGAAAACAATGCTATTGGCAAGGCAGGAGATTTGCTTTGTCACTTGCCCAATGATCTGCAGTACTTCAAGCGTCAGACAAGTGGTTGCACTGTGGTAATGGGTAAAAAGACTTTCCTATCTTTGCCCAAGCGCCCGCTTCCTAATCGAAGAAACATCGTACTGACACAGCAAACAGACTTTGCTTACGATAACACAGAAGTGGCACACTCTGTTCCTGAACTTATGGAAATGCTCAGCGCAGATGAGCAGGTCTTCATCATCGGTGGTGGACAAGTGTATCGTCAGTTCTTACCATTGGTGGATAAACTCTATATTACGCATATTCACCACACCTGGGAGGATGCGGACACGTTCTTCCCTGAAATAGATTCATCCATCTGGCAATGCCTCAGCCAAGAACATCACGAAGCGGATGACAGACATCCGTGTTCCTATACTTTCGCGGTATATACCAGAATAGGGAAGTAATTTTGTATTAAAAATTATCCGTATTACTTATTATTTGAATCGACATCAATGTGATTAAGCAGAAAGACCTGTTGTCCCACTTCGCAGTGGATACAACGCTCATTCTGACAATAGTGCTGATACAGTTGTATCAGCGCCTGCGTATCCGCTGCTGTGCGGACTTGCTGTCCCAGCATTTGCCACTGGCGGATAATCGTATTATTTTCTGCAGGTATCTCTTGCATGAGTTTTAACGCTGTTTGTGCTCCTACATGGTCTTGATGTGCTACCGCATACGCATACCGATACGGTAGCAATGTGTTGATGAGCAATATATCCATCGACTGCTTGCCTATAGCAGGTGGTACTGCTACGACCGATTGCGTTTTTGTCACAACCTGAGAGGGAAAGCATAGTAGTTGGCGCATTTCCTTAACTGTCGGTTGCACCAACATCTCGGAGAATAGCCACTCCGATTGACAAATCAGTTGCGCAAACTGTCGTATTCTTCGTTCAGGCGCATTCTGCGGACGCAACCGCCCGCGCTTCCACATTACGGCATTTATTGGCTGCAAACCAAACTTCTTTTGCAGAAAACGATATTCGCTGAGCAAGGCAACCTCCTCATCGCTCTTGACACAGAGTTCGCTGAGCAGTCCCGACTGCCCAAGCAGCATTGCAGTTACCTGAAATAGACTATTGCGGTGCTTGAGCAAGTAGGCTAGTGGCGTCTGCAATGCCATCGTCTCAAATGGCAGACTATTAGTATGGAAACCAAAATTATGTGCCAACGTGATATAAAATGCTTCTGCCCAGTTCTGTTTGGTGATTGCCAGAAGTCGCTGAATAGATTCTAGACGGCACTGCATACGTTGTAGCAGTAGTGCATCTCTCCAACCTTGTGTGAGCAAAGCTGTATTGAGCAACAATGATTGATGACACGGAATCATTACCCAAGCAGAGTCCATCTGCCGAGCCATAGAGAAGAGTGAGGTAAGGTAATCCTGATTATGCGGATAGCACAATACACACTGCGGAATCGCTTCTCCACGGGTGTTATAACTGGGTTCGTCCGCTACACAAACCACATGTAGAATCACATTGTCGTATGCGGGATTGGTATGATGGCGATGATGACGCCAATCCGATGCACGTATATGCATCTCCACATTACCCACCCACTCCTGGGCACCTATACGCAAACGAGCATGGCTGAAGTCTGGACCTGCATCGCAGTTATGCTGACCAACCGACATAATCTCCACTGCCAGTCCATCTGTCGTAGTCTGTGGCATACCTGCCCACAGGCGTTGTTGCCATATATAGTGAAGAAGGATTTCTGGCATGGTATTGGCTATTGGCTATTGGCAATGGGGTGTGGGCAATGGGGTGTGGGCGAAGATTTATACTGCTACTACGCCAGCGATGTGAGGGTGTGGATCGTAATTGACAAGTGTGAAATCCTCGAACTGAAAGCCAAACAAATCTTTCACATCTGGATTAATGAGCATCTGTGGCAACGGACGCGTATCGCGCGTGAGTTGCAATTTAACCTGCTCAATATGATTGAGATAGATATGCGCATCGCCAAAGGTGTGTACAAAATCACCGACCTTCAATCCTGTTACCTGTGCCATCATTTGCAGCAATAGCGCATACGAAGCAATATTGAATGGTACCCCCAAGAAAATATCTGCCGAACGTTGATAAAGTTGCAATGATAATCTGCCATCTGCTACATAGAACTGAAACAATGTATGGCATGGTGGCAATGCCATATTGTTGACCTCTGCCACATTCCACGCACTCACGATATGACGACGAGAGTCTGGATTGCGCTTGATCTGCTCCACCAACTGCGCAATCTGGTCAATATGACCACCTTGGTAATCAGGCCACGAACGCCACTGATGACCATATACTGGACCTAATTCGCCCTGCTCGTCTGCCCATTCGTTCCAAATACGTACACCGTGCTCTTGTAAATACTTCACATTGGTATCGCCACGCAAAAACCACAATAATTCATAAATAATGGATTTGAGGTGTAACTTCTTAGTTGTCAACAATGGAAAACCCTCCTCCAAATTAAAACGCATCTGGTGACCAAAGACAGATAACGTGCCCGTACCTGTACGATCGTGCTTGGTGGTGCCTTCGTTGAGTACGCGTTGGCAGAGTTCAAGGTATTGTTTCATATATTGTTCGTTTATTTTTCTTATCCGTTAATTGGCTGTTGGTGTAAAGTTTTACACCTCCTCGCTAATACAGGTTGTATATGGTCTTGAGTACGCGGAATTCTGTTCGACGGTTGAGCGAGTTGCAGATCTCCTGTTTATCTGCCGTCAGGGTAGAGATAAACGCCTCATCGAGCACCTGATCCTTGGGCAAAAATGCGTGTTGTTTGTGAAGCACTTCATCCACCACTACAGGTTTTTCCTCACCATAGCCCACAGGGGTCAAACGCGCTGCGTCTATACCGTGTTTGATAAGGTAATTCACCACCGACTGTGCACGTTTGAGTGATAACTCCTGATTGGCGGTGTTGTTGCCAATCATATCGGTATGTGCTGCCATCTCAATCGTGATATTGGGATTATCATTGAGCAGTTTTACTAATGCTTGCATACCGTCCTCGGAGTCTGCAGTGAGTTCCCAACTACCAAACTGGAAGAAGATATTACCCATCTTCACTGGTTTGGATATAGGTGCAAGAACAAAATCCTGTTGGTATGTATAGCTGTCGTTGAGCCCCGTAGTGGCAAGTTGTTGTTTTTGATTGAGGTAGCCGCGTGAGGTAGCCAACATGACATAACGAGTATCCTTGTTGAGTTTCAAACGATATGTACCGTCGCGACGAATCTGCGCCTTGACATTGGTACCATCATCGCCTACTAAACGGATATTGGCGTCACTCAGGTGTTCGCCGTTGTTGTCCACAACCTTGCCCTCCACTATAAACTCCATCTCTGGCAGATAGAAGGAATAAATCTGGTCGTATCCGCGTTTCTGTCCGCGATTGGAAGAGAAGAATCCCTTCTCGGTGACCCCAACAAAGGTGATACCAAAATCATCGTTCACTGAGTTGAATGGCGCACCCATATTAAACAAGTCCCAAACTGTATCACGACGTAAGGCATAAAATAGGTCCAAACCGCCGTAGCCAGGATGTCCTTTTGAAGCGAAATACAATCTGCCATCTGCACGATAATAAGGGTATAACTCGTCATCAGAGGTGTTAATCTGTGGCCCCAGATTCTGAATATCTGTCCATTCGCTACCATCCAGAATAGCCATATATATATCCTTACCACCATACCCACCGGGCGCATCGCTCACGAAATAGAGCGTATCCCCGTATGCATTCAGCGATGGGTGACCCACAGTGATGCTGCTGTCGCTAAATAGCTTCAACTCTTGTCCCTCGCCCCACTCACCACTGGCGCGAGTGGAAGTATAAATCTTCGCACCCAAGTCCTGTCCGTTCTGTGGGCAAGAATAGGTGAAATACATGGTCTTACCATCAGGCGAGAAACAGCAAACACCCAACTCCGCCGAACTAGTCCTAGCACTGTTACCTTCTTCCTCGCTTTCGCCCTCTGGCTCTTGGTATAGCCCTTGGCATAACTCTATATCTTCCCACTCACCTGCTGCATTCTGTCGGGTGGAGTAGAGGTTGAATGTAGCAGCACCCGTGACAGGCGATGTGCGCACTTTCTTCTTTTTGCTATTGGTGCTCTTCTCTTGACGATTCGAAGTGAATACCAATGCATCGCCGTCCTCCGAGATAAACGCAGGCGCGAAACTAGAGGTGCGCTTCTCGTTGAACTCCTTGGCCAATGCTACCTTATAGCGTGATGGTTGCTTCTTCCATTGCTCCACTTGCATACAACCGTATTTGCCTGCTTGTGCCACATAATCCGCAGGATGACCTTCCAAATAGATATCGTATTGCTTGATGGCATCCTTATACTTACCTTGGTATTGCAAGACCTGCGCATAGTGCAGATACACTATGGAATCGGCATATCGGTACTTGATGGCATTCTTATAGGCCGACGCTGCACGCGTATTGTTGAGAATACGGTGACTCTCGCCCTGCTGAAATGCTACGTGAGCGCGCAGCGAACGCTCCTTAGTAGGAATACGACGATACAACTGGCGATACATCTCACCCGCTTCATAATACTCACCTATGGCATATTTGCGATCCGCTTTCTTCATACGCGCGTTGATACCACACGAGTCCATGCTAATCAATACCAACAGCAATAGACCAAAGCCGAGCGCCTTCTTCATTCTCGATTGCATATTCATCATTTAAAATTCCTTTACATTGAGTTTCTTACTTGCCTTGCGTCGTGCTTCTCTATCCTGCGAAGTAGCGCAGTGAATACCATCCTGACGCATTCGTCGGTTCTCAGAAATGTGCTCACTACTGAACTTGCCACCCTTTTTAAGTAGCACACGCACACACAACAACAATAGGGCTATTACTACCGCGGCAATCGTTATGAGTAATTCTTTATACATTCAGCCGGCAAAGGTACAAAAAAAAATACACATACGCAAACATTTTTCATTTAAAGTGCATAATACAGCGGCGTTGATAGAGGAAAAGGATAAAAATACCAAAATCTTTGATTTTATTTGCGTATATCGAAAAAAAATCGTACCTTTGCACGCTAATTTTATGTATAATAGATATGAAAGTACTTGTTGCAACAGAAAAACCCTTCGCCAAAGTGGCTGTAGATGGGATTCATGAAGTAGTAGAGCATGCTGGTTATGAATTGGTATTGCTAGAGAAATACACCACCAAACAGCAGTTGCTGGATGCCGTGGCTGATGCTGATGCTCTCATCATCCGTTCCGATAATGTAGATGCTGAGGTACTAGATGCTGCAAAACAGCTCAAAATTGTAGTGCGCGCTGGTGCTGGATACGATAATATAGATCTAGCTGCTGCTACTGCACACCACGTAGTAGCTATGAATACACCTGGGCAGAACTCCAATGCTGTGGCTGAACTAGCATTGGGCCTCATGGTAATGGCGGTCCGCAATATGTACAATGGTACCAGCGGTACAGAACTCATGGGTAAGAAACTGGGAATCCATGCTTACGGCAATGTGGGTCGCAATGTGGCTCGTATCGCCAAGGGATTTGGTATGGAGATCTATGCATACGATGCTTATTGCCCTGATGAGGTAATGGTTGCAGATGGGGTGACTCCGTTGCATTCGGCAGAGGAGTTGTACGCAACATGCAACGTAGTGAGCTTGCATATACCAGCGACTGCAGAGACCAAAGGTAGTATCAATTACGCACTTCTTTCCCAAATGCCTAAAGGCGCTGTCCTAGTAAATACCGCACGTAAAGAGGTTATCAACGAGGATGAGCTGATTTGTTTCATGCAGGAGCGTGCAGACTTCCGATATGTTACTGATATCATGCCTGCTGCTGACCAAAAGATGAACGAATTGTTTGAAGGTCGTTATTTCTCTACTCCAAAGAAGATGGGGGCACAGACCGCTGAAGCCAATATCAATGCGGGTATCGCAGCAGCTCAGCAAATCGTGGACTTTATGGAGAATGGCGTGACAAAATTTCAAGTAAATAGGTGATGAGGAGATTGGCAATGGGTGATAGGCTATTGGCTATAGGCGATAGGGCGATAAGGCGAGTTGTGTTAGCAATCGTCATATTAGTAAGTAGCTATAGCTATGCACTACATGTGGAGTGTGTGGGCAAGGCGACCTTGCTCACCCATGAGGGTGATACGCTGCTGGTTTTTGCCTCTGCTCCTGAACTCAAGACGCTGAACAGCGTGGGCGAGGTGGACTGGTACCGATTGCCAGACACTATCACGCCTGTGTGGATGGGCACCGACTATTTCTATCCCGAGCATGGCGAAGGATATATGGTCAAGGTGGGAGCGGAGCGCGATGTGTTTTGGGTGTTTGACTACGCACAACTGGCACCAGCCATTACGCAGATAGAGGCCGAGCAGGATTGCGACAGGACCGTGTTGCACCTCCATGGCGAGCTGCCAGCGCTGAGCTATACCCGTTTGAATGGTAAACCAGCCACATACGAACGCACATGCCGCGTGGAGTATATGGACGCCGCATGGAACGCTGAGGCGGAGATATGGGCAGACTCTGTGGCGGTTGAAGAACTGATCTTAGAGCAGGAGCTGACTGTGGCAGCATCGCCCGTACCTACGGATTATACGATCAGCGATATGCTGGCTGAGCAGTTGGGTATAGTATCTGATACCCTTCGCTCCCCTGTCTATTCACCCATCGCCCTGAAGGCACACCCTCAGACTATCACCACCACGCGTGGACAGCAAGGCGAAGCCTCCAACGAGGTCAATCGCCCATACTCGCCAGACGATGTGCTGAACATGTCTGCCCCGCTGGAAGTGCACTTCAAGAGCAACGGACTCAATGCCGAGTACTACCAGTGGAAACTCTACAAAGGTAGTAGCCTCATGCTCAGCCGCAACGATGCCGAACATAGATACACCTTTATGGACAAAGGTAACTACCGTGTGGTAGTGGCTATCAGCAATCCCTATTGCCAACTGGACTCGGTGGAGTTTAATATCTCCGTCAGCGAGTCAATGGTCGTTGTGCCCAACGTGTTCACACCCAATGGCGACGGCATGAACGACGAGTTCCGCGTAGCCTATCGCTCGCTCAAGGAGTTCCACTGCTGGGTCTATAATCGCTGGGGACATCTGGTATATGAATGGACAGATCCTGCCAAAGGGTGGGACGGTACAATTGGCGGAAGACCAGCAGCAGAAGGTGCGTACTACTATGTCATTCGTGCATTAGGAACAGATGCAGACAAAAATGCAAAATATACTATCAAACCGATTTATCAGAACAAATTAAAGAAACAAGACGAAGCCTTGATTGGCGTGTACCAATTATCTGGATCCATTAACCTGCTTCGTGGAGGAAAATAGGGTTATTGGTAATTGGCTATTGGTAATAGGTAAGAGAGATGAAAACGACAAAATCAACATATCAAGCTAATTGGCAAGCTCTTACGTTGGCGCAAATTAACCAACGAATGGCGGCAATGCCTCTGTCGGGTAGGATAGATACACTCAACTGGCAGGCAGATTATCCTCAGGTACCGGAGACCACTTTCACCCTTGCCCATACAGATGAGATGCTGTATGTGCGTTTTGAAGTCAAAGGCGAAGTGCCTCTTGCCACAAAGACCAAGGACTTGGAACCTGTGAATGAGGATGCCTGTGTGGAAATGTTTATCGCCAATGCAGACAATACTCGCTATTGGAACTTCGAGTTCAATGCGGCAGGCGTTTGCAACGCCTCGAATCGCAAATCGCGCAAAGAGGATGTGGTGCGTCTCAATGCTGAGCAACTGCAATCCATCAAACGTTATGCCGAGCAACTCTGTGCCGCTCACTGGTCGCTACTAGTAGCCATTCCACTATCCTTAATCGCATTCGATTGCGCGCGCGAGTACGCGCGTCGCGCGAATTTTTATAAGTGTGGCGACAAAACCCCCATTAAGCACTACGCCTCTTGGAACCCTATCGAAGCCGAAGCGCCCGCTTTTCACTTACCCGAATACTTCGGCGAGATTAGATTTAACTAGTGCTACTAGTGCTGCTAGTTCAACTAGCTTTTAAAAGAAATTAATAAAAACAAAAATATGAAAAAATCGATTCTTACTATGGCTGCACTCGCAGTAACCGTGTTGGCAAGTGCCAACCCATTCTTCCACTACAACGAGTGGAAGACCCCACACAAGACCTATCCGTTTAACGACATCAAACCAGAGCACTATATGCCAGCGTTTGAGGAAGGTATCAAGCAAGGTTTGGCTGAGATTGACGCCATCGTGAATAATCCTGCTGCTCCTACTTTCAAGAACACTATCGAAGCATATGAGAAGTCAGGCGAACTACTCTCTGTAGTAGCTGGTTGTTTCTATAACCTTACCTCTGCTGAGACCAACGATGAACTACAAGCCATCGCGATGGAGCTCTCGCCAAAAATGTCGGAGTACTCTGCTACTATTCGCCTCAACGAGGGACTCTTCCAACGTATCAAAGCCGTTTATGACCAAAAGGACAAACTGAAACTTAATGCAGCACAAATAAAGCTGCTCGAGGATATCTACGAGTCTTTTGCCAACAACGGTGCGAACCTCAATGCCGAGCAAAAACAAGTGTATAAAGACCTCAGCGCTAAGCTCTCACAACTCACCCTTGTATATGGCCAAAACGTGCTCAAAGCGACCAACGCTTGGACCATGCTTATCACCAACGAGGCAGACCTCGCAGGCTTGAATGACGATACCAAGGCCATGTTGAAGGCGAATGCCGAGAAGAAAGGCCTCCAAGGCTGGTTGCTCGACCTCAAACCAACCACCTATCTCCCTATCATGGAGGACTGCCAAAACCGCGACTTGCGCCGCGAGATCTACACCGCATACAACAGCCGTTGTATCGGAGGGGAGTTTGATAATACACAAGTGATCATAGACATCGTGAACACTCGTCTCGCGTTGGCACAACTCTTCGAGAAGAACTGCCATGCTGACAAATCCCTCACCAAGACCTGCGCTGAGAGCAAGGAGAACGTGATGAACTTCCTCGACCAATTGCGCGATAGCTATATGCCTGTGGCAAAACAAGAAGTGTCTGAGCTACAAGAGTTTGCGAAAGCAAAGGGTTTCTACGCGACTCTTCAACCATGGGATTGGAGCTTCTATAGCAAGCAACTTAAAGAGGAGAAATATGCGATCTCTGATGATCTGCTCCGTCCATACTTCAAGAAAGAGAACGTAGTAGAAGGCGTATTCGGTTTAGCAAAACGTCTCTACGGTATTACCTTTAAAGAGAATAAGAATATCCAAGTATATCACCCAGAGGTGACTGCATACGAGGTGTTTGACCAAAAAGGTAAGTTCCTCGCTGTATATTACGCTGACTTCCACCCACGCGAGGGCAAACGCGGTGGTGCATGGATGAACAACTTCCAAGAGCAATACATGGTGGGCAAGAAGAATGTGCGTCCTCACGTAGTGAATGTGATGAACTTCACCCGCGCCACCGATTCGAAACCAGCGCTCTTCTCCTACGACGAGGTAGAGACCTTCCTCCACGAGTTTGGTCATGGCTTGCACGGTATGCTCACCCAATGCCAATACGCTGCGCAAAATGGAACCAACGTGCCACGCGACTTCGTGGAGCTACCATCGCAGTTCAACGAGAACTTCCTCTCTGAGAAAGAGTTCCTCGACACCTTCGCTAAGCACTATGAGACAGGCGAAGTGATCCCACAAGACTTGGTGGACAAGATCCAAAAAGCGGCTACCTATCACGCTGCATACGCATGCGTGCGCCAACTCAGTTTCGGTTACCTGGATATGGCATGGCACACACTCACCGAGCCATTTGCTGTACCTGAGGCATTGACCGCACAAGAGGCTGTGATCCGATTTGGCGATAAGGCGATGGCTTGTGTACAAGTATTGCCTACCGTAGCAGGTACCCAAATGGAGTTTGCGTTCACCCATATTTTCTCGGGAGGCTATGCTGCTGGTTATTATAGCTATAAGTGGTCTGAGCTACTCGATGCCGATGCGTATTCTGTTTTCAAGGCAGCCAAGGATAAGACTGGTACAATCTTCGACAAGAAGGCAGCTGATCTCTTCCGCAAGAATATCCTCGAGCGTGGTGGCACCGCTAAACCAATGGAGCTTTATCGTGCTTTCCGCGGTGGCGAGCCTTCGATTGATGCCTTGCTAGAAAGAGATGGTATTACAAAAAAATAAGAATTCACTATGCAAGAACCAAAGAATTTTGCGCTCATAGGTGCTGCTGGTTATATTGCGCCACGCCATATCAAAGCTATTGCTGATACTGGCAACAACTTGATGGTGGCGTACGACAAGTTTGACTCGGTAGGCCGTTTGGATAGCAGTTTCCCAGATTGCTCCTTCTTCACAGAGCACGAGCAGTTTGATCGATTCTGCTCTAAGCAGATGCGTGGGAATGACCCATTGTCATGGATGAGCATCTGTACGCCTAACTATACCCACGATGCGTTTATCCGCTATGGTTTGCGTTTAGGCTGCAATGTGATCTGCGAGAAGCCATTGGTGCTGAATCCTTATAATATCGACAACCTTGTAGAATTGGAACAAGAAACAGGTTACCAGGCATACACGATTCTTCAATTGCGTTTGCATGACCGCATTGCTGCGCTGAAAAAGAAGATTGAAGAAGGACCCAAAGACAAAATCTATGATGTGGATCTGACCTATATCACTAGTCGTGGCAAGTGGTACTACAGTTCTTGGAAAGGCGATGTGCATAAGGCAGGTGGTATAGCCACAAACATTGGCGTACACTTCTACGATATGCTGCAATGGCTCTTCGGTGAAGTAGAACAGAATATTGTGCATGTGATGTCGTTTGACCGCGTGGCAGGCTATTTGCTATTGAAGCGTGCGCGTGTGCGTTACTTCCTAAGTATCAATGCTGTATGTCTTCCTGCTAACGCCGTAGAGGGCGAGAAGAAGACCTATCGCACACTATCCATCGACGGTGAGGAGTTTGAGTTTAGCCAAGGATTCACTGAACTGCATACGGAAAGCTATCGCCAAATCTTGGCGGGCAACGGTTTTCGTATCGCCGAGGCACGACCCAGCATAGAGATTGTGAGTGCTATTCGCCATGCCGATCCTATTGGTCTCGTGGGGGATTACCACCCATTGGCGAAACTACCATTGGCGCCACATCCATTTGGTTGGGATGAGAAGAGATAATTTTGACAAAAAGAATGATGCATTATGAATCGTAAGTTATTACTATTCCTGCTACCTCTGCTGATGGCTTCATGTGTGACTAGCAAACGCGTGAATCTGATGCAAGAACCAGGTAAAAACAAGATTCCACAGTACGCTGATACTATTTCGTATGAGGATTATGAATTGCGAATAGGCGACCGCATGTATATATATGTCTATTCGGTGGATGAGCGAGTGGATAAGATGTTTAACTCCTCCAGCGGTACAATCGGCATGCAGATGCTGCAAGGCGGTGGTGGAGCAGGAGGCAGCTATGACCTCTATACCTATCTGGTGCAAGAGGATGGCTGTATCGACTTCCCGATGGTCGGTCGTGTGCCCGTACGTGGTATGACAACGCGCGGCGTGAAACGCGTGCTAGAAGAAGAATTGAGCAGTTTCATCAAGAGCTATGGCGACTACCAGATGATGTCGGTGGAGGTGAAGATAGTTCGTCGTTCGTTCAGCGTTATCAGCGATATAGGTAGCGGAACCTTCAATATCCAAAAAGAGAAAGTGACTATCTTTGAGGCACTGGCTATGGCGGGTGATATAGGTGATTTCGGCGATAGAAGCAAAGTGCGTATCGTGCGCGAGAAAGAAGGTGTCACGCAAATCAAGGAGTTTGATGTGCGTTCGGAGGATATCATCAATTCAGAGTTCTACTACATTGAGCCCAACGATGTAATCTATATCCAACGTATCAAAGGACAAAGTTTTGGTATCAACTCGGTGACCACTTCAATTAGCGTAGTAGCCACCACCTTGGCATTCGGTGGTTTTGTATATGGATTGGTAGTAAGAACAATCAATGCGGTCAATAGTGGAAAATAAGTATGTAAACTTAATTGGTTAGAGACATGAAATACAAAATATTGCATATAGCATTGATTATTGGCATTGCAGTGGCAATGACGGGTTGCTATGGCTATCGTCAAGTGGGACTCCTGCAAGAGCGTGAGGATTTGCCACAATACGATTCTGTAGCCTACGAACCTTATCGTTTACAAGTAAATGATGAGGTTATATATCGCGTAATAACCATGGACGAGACCATCGCCAAAACGATGGCATCTAATTCCTCCGCAGGCGGACAGTATGCCAACTCATACCGAATATATTCGGATGGTACGGTGGATATACCATTCCTACCACCTATCAAGCTTGAGGGCCTAACCGAAATGGAAGCGCAAGACACCTTGCGTAAGGCGATGCGTGAGATTATTCCCGATGCCGACGTCAAGTTGGCTATGTACAACAAGCAGTTCACCGTTTTGGGTGATGCTAATTCTGGAACCTATTCTATTTATAAAGAGCGTCTTACTATATTTCAAGCACTGGCAATGACGGGCGACTTGATGAACTCGGGCGACAGACGTCATGTACGTATCATTCGTCCACATGGCAACGATGAACCAGAGGTGTTGGAGTTTGATATACGTACTAACTCTATCATTGATTCTAAGTATTACTACGTATATCCCAATGACCTAATCTATGTGAGCCGCGATAGCGGAAGTTTCTATAAACAACCTAGTTATAGTGGTTTTCTTGGGCTCATTACCAGTTCCGTTTCTTTGCTTATCACGGTGCTGAACTATATCCCAGGCGTAATGTATTAATCGAAAATTAAGATACATCTCAATATGACACAAGAAGAACAAGTCCTGCAACAACAGCAACAGGCAGCAGCGCAACAACCGCAAAACGTACAGCAAGCTCCGCTCATTGAAGAGGAGAGTTCGGGTATTGATATCATAGAATGGGTATTTCGCATACTACATCACTGGTATCTCTTTGCTATTGCGGGTATCATTGCATTCTCATTGGCGTACTTGAAAAACCGCAAGGTGATGGAGACATACCTCACCACTGGTACGATGATTATTCAAGAATCATCGGGTGGTGGATATGGCAACTCTGCACTCATGCAAGGTTTTGGTATGGAAGCGGGCTATCGCAATGTGAATAACCAATTGATTATTTTAGGTAGTTACGATCTGATCTCACGCACGGTGGATTCTTTGCCATTCCTCAATGTGGAGTATATCACCAAGGGTCGATTCAAAACACGCAATATCTACCGCAATACGCCTATTATTGTGGAATATACCCATTTAGACCCAATGGCGTATAACTATCTGTACAAGTGTGAGGTACAGGCTAATGGTTCACTCAGTATTACGATTCCAGAGGCAGAGGACCTCAAGTTTAGTCACACGGCACAATATGGTCAGCCATTCAAAACACAATTCTTTGAGGCAACTATCTTCCCTACGGAGATTATGATGCGTCCTGGGCAACACATATACTTCCGTTTCCGCACACGCGACGGACTGACTAACGAGTTCTCCAGCCGTTTGCAACTCAATTTTGTCACCGAACGTAGTACCATTTTAGGTATTCAATTAGTGGGTGTAACGCCAGAGCGCGATCGCGATTTTATTAACAAACTTTCTGACATCTATCTCCTACACAGCGTAGAACGCAAGAACATGGTTGCTGACAAGACCATTGAATTTATCAACCAGCAATTGGGCGTTTTGCAAGTGAGCTTGAGCCAGAGCGAAAGTGCTATGACCGACTTCCGTCAGGAGAACAAGTTTGTGGATGTATCTTCATACGCAGGTGGTTTGATGGCTAAGATAAACCAGTACGACCAACAGAAGATGGCACTTCGCCTCAAGGAAACTTACCTCAACTACCTCACCAACTACCTTGAGCAGAAGATAGAGCAGGGTACCGTGGTAGCGCCAGTTTCAGTAGGCGTTAACGAACCTATGTTGATGACTTTGGTGCAACAGTTGAACGATTTGCATATCCAACGGGGCGAACTTAGTGAGCGCAATGTCTATTACGCTAAATATACCAACGACATCAACAATGTGAAGACGGCTATCGCTGAGTTGGTAGAATCCATGAAGGCATCACTGAACATCGAGAAGCAAGATTTGGCTAACCGACTCAAAGAAGTGGAGAAAGATATCCAAATGCTTCCTGAGAAGGAATTGCAGATGGTTGCTATCGAGCGTAATTACCGCATTGATGATAACTATTACACCTTCTTCTTGCAGAAGCGTGCAGAGGCTGAGATCCAGAAAGCGCGTAACACGCCTGATAGCGAAATCATGGATCGCGCACGTACTACCCGCTCCATGAACAGCAAAGAGAAACGCAAAAACATGGTCGCTTATATGGCTATCGGTTTGGTCATTCCATTGCTGATCTTGATTCTTTCGGAGCTGCTCAACAACAAAGTGCGTAATTCAAAAGAGGCAGAGAAACTGGGTGACTACCAAGTGATTGGTACCTTGCGCCGTGTGAAATCGCAAAACCCATTGCACTCCAAGAAGCATCCACGATCGGGATATGCCGAGATGCTGCGTAGTATCCGCTTGCGCATCGAGTTTATCGTACAACGCAAGAGCAATATTGCTATCACCATCACTTCTACACAGTCTGGTGATGGTAAGACTTTCATCTCCACTAACCTAGCAGCACAATATGCTATGACAGGTCACCCAACCGTATTGCTCGATATGGATATTCGTAAACCAAACGTGCACGACAAATTGGGATTGGAAGCCAAAGTTGGTGTTACCAACTACCTGATTGGCGATTGCGAGTTGGAAGATATCATCCTCACCCACGAGGAACTGGGCTTTGACATTATCCCTGCGGGTACAATCCCACCGAACCCAGGTGAGTTGGTGCGCAGCGATAAATTGGCTGAGTTGATGAAGATTCTTCGTGAGCGATATGAGTATATCATCGTGGACTCTTCGCCCGTAGGTATGGTGCCAGATGCCTTGTCTTTGATAGAGAAGACAGACGTCACCCTGTTCGTTATCCGTTGTATGGTGACCAACAAACATTTTGCGCAACAGACTCTGCAAGCCCTTTCGCTTAACCACAAGGATAAAGTTCATTTGGTATTGTCCGATATTCAAGTGGGTAAATCAGGTGGTTATGGCTATGGTTATGGTTACGGTTATGGCTATGGCTATGGTGGTTATGGCTATGGACATGGCTATGGTTATGGCTATGGTCATGGTTATGGCAAGGGTAAACGCTATGGCAGTAGTTATGGCTATGGAAAGTATGGTAGATACGGCAAATATGGTAAGTATGTGGACTATTATCGCCAGAAGTTTACCAAGAAGAAAGCCGATGAACCACATTACTATATTGATGATAGCGATGACGAGTAAATCCCTTGAAGCATAAAATAGTACATAAAAAACAAGAGAGTGTGTCAAAATGCAGACACACTCTTTTTTATCTATTTTCTATGCCTTTTTCTATGTTTCCTGTACCTATCCAGCCATCGTAACCGTTACCACCCCGTTACCACCTCGTTACTGTCGTGTAGTTTCCCGGCAGACTGACCACTGTTTTACCTTAATCTAATAGGTTAAATAACAACAAAAGAGGATGTGTTTATATTTTGACACACCCTCTTGTTTTTCTTACTTATAAATGCCTTACACTATTTTTGCAGGAATCAGTTTCTCGCGAATCTTTACGTAAATGATAGTTTCCTTTTTCGCGAAAGCGGTTTTTACATAGCCCATACCAATACCCACTTTGGTTGTTGGTAGCATGATACCACTAGTTACATTACCAATTACTTCACCAGCTTCGTCGCAAATTTCGTAGCCACAGCGTGGGATGGCACGCTCTTGGCACTCAAAATGCACCAACTTGCGTTGTACGCCCTCGGCTTTTTGCTTGAGTAAATATTCCTTATCAATGAAGTCTTTGGCATCGAACTTAGTGATCCAACCTAGGCCTGCTTCTAATGGCGAAGTGGTATCGTCTATATCGTGACCATACAGACAATACCATTTTTCCAAACGCAAACTATCGCGTGCGCCTAAACCGATTGGAGCCAAACCAAAGTCTTTTCCTACTTCAAACAATGCATCCCAAATCTGTTTGCTATGCTCTTTAGGGAAGTATAATTCAAAGCCACCTGCACCTGTATAGCCTGTATTGCTGAGGATTACGCCTTGTACGCCTGCGAATGACCATTCTCGAAAAGCATAGTAGGGAATCGCACTCAAATCGGCATCGGTCAAGAGTTGAAGCATCTCAGTTGCTTTAGGTCCTTGCACTGCCAACTGGCCGTAGCGGTCGCTAGCGTTTTCCAACTGCACACCAAAAGTGTTGTGCTCATTGACCCATGCCCAATCCTTGTCGATATTTCCAGCATTGACAACGAGCAAGTACTTAGTGGTAGAATACTTGTAGATAATTAGGTCATCTACAATACCACCTTTGCCGTTAGGGAAACAAGTGTATTGTGCTTTACCCGCTTCAAGTTTGCTCACGTCGTTGGTCGTGATGTATTGTAGGAAGTCCAGTGCTTTCTCGCCTTTCACCCAAAACTCGCCCATGTGGCTTACGTCGAATACACCCACGCCTTCGCGTACGATGAGGTGTTCTTGGTTGATACCTGTAGGGTACTGAATAGGCATGTTAAAGCCTGCAAAGTCAGCCATCTTCGCTCCTAAAGCGATATGGATGTCTGTAAATGGAGTAGTTTTCATATATTTGTGTTATTTGATCGTTTCACTGTTGGACCGCTTCGCTGTTAGAAGTTAGACTTTAGGATCTACCAGCCACGTAGTGGCGTTCTAACAGTCCAAAGGACGGTCTAATATCTAACAGTCCGTAGGGCGGTCTGATTGTCACGCCAACGTGACAATCTTTATAATCACTTCCATTGCTTTCTCCATGGATGGGATAGGAAGGTACTCAAATCTGCTGTGGAAATTCACACCACCTGCAAAGATGTTTGGACATGGCAGTCCTTCGAATGACAAACGTGCGCCGTCTGTTCCGCCACGAATTGGTTGTACTTTAGGTGTCACGCCCACTTCTTTCATCGCCTCTTCTACGAGTGTCACAATATGCATGACAGGCTCCACCTTCTCGCGCATATTGTAGTATTGATCGCGGATCTCTACTTCTACCGTTCCATCTCCATACTCTTGATTGATTTTGCGTACTAAGTGCTCAATCTCGCGTTTGCGACTCTCGAAGCGTGCACGGTCGTGGTCACGGATAATGTATTGCAAGGTAGTCTCCTCTACGCTACCGTTCATAGCAATCAGATGGTAAAAGCCCTCATAACCCTGTGTATGCTCTGGGGTCTCCCAACGAGGCAACATGCTTGCTAATTGGTTGGCAATACGCATGGAGTTGATCATTTTATGGTAGCCATAACCTGGATGTACATTCACGCCATGCACTTTGATTTTGCAACCAGCAGCATTGAAGTTCTCGTATTCTAACTCGCCAATAGCACCACCGTCCATCGTATAAGCGAAGTCGCAACCGAACTTCGCCACATCGAAGTGATCAGCACCTTGACCAATCTCCTCATCAGGAGTGAAACCTACACGGATCTTACCGTGCTTGATCTCAGGGTGTTGAATCAGATACTCACAAGCGCTGACAATCTCTGCCAAACCGGCTTTGTCGTCCGCACCAAGTAGGGTAGTACCATCGGTCACAATAATATCTTGTCCCTTATAGTCCAATATCTCAGGGTATTTAGCTACCTCAAACACGATATTTTTTTCCTCATTGAGCAGGATATCATTGCCATCGTAGTTGCTCACGATACTTGCTCTCACATTTTTGCCACTGGCATCAGGGGCAGTATCCATGTGGGCGATGAAGCCGATTGTAGGCTTACCTTCTACGTTAGCAGGCAGGGTAGCCATCACATAGCCATTTTCGTCCAATGTCACTTCTTGCATGCCAATCGCTTTGAGTTCAGCAGCAAGGTACTGGGCAAACTCCATTTGTCCTGGCGTGGACGGAGTCATATTAGTTTCGTCATCCGACGTGGTGCAGAAACTCACATACTTTAGAAATCTGTCTGTAATGTTCATAGTATTCTTGTCTTTAAACTTTCATTTTTAGTCTATATCCAATTACCAATCGCCAATATCAAATTGCCTTTAAACTAAAGGCCCTGCAAAGTTACTAAATTTTTCTTATATGACCAAATATCTGTTCATTTTTATCCAAAATTTATCATTACTCTTCCAAAAAAATATTCCCCTCTTCTCTCTGTGTAGGTCGGGAAAGTCCTATCTGAACCATATAATAACCATTACTTCTTTATCTTGATAGTACCTAATATATGTAATATCGTACAGAGCGGAAAATGTGGTAAAAGCCAAAAAATATTTTTTTTTTGCAGATTTTTCAACAAATAGTTTGGCTATGTCAAAAAAAAGTAGTATCTTTGCACGCTGATTTTGCAGGATTGTGGAGAGATGACCGATAGCACAAAGCATATTGTACAACTGGATAAATTGGAAATAGGGGAACATCTGTTTGATTTTCAGTTAGATAACTCTTATTTTTCTACTATTGAGAATTCGGAACTGCTGGGTGGTACGGCTGATGTGAAGGCGCGCCTTGTTCTTCGCGAAGAGGATTTTTCTGTGGATTTGGACATCGTAGGACAAGTACAAGTGACTTGCGACAGATGTCTCGAAGCGATGGACGTGGATATAGATGTCTATGAAGAGGAGTTAGAACTAGAAGAAGATCCAAAGCAGATAGACCTCGCATGGTTGGCATACGAACTGATCATAGTCAATCTACCGCTAGTGCATAGTCACCAAGAGGGTGGTTGCAATCCTGAAATGGATGCACTTCTCCAAAACCACCTTTGCGCACAGTTGGAAGATGAAGAATGATATAACATAGGGTTAAAAGGATAGTGAACAGTCGTTCTGCGTGGCTGAACAATAGAATGGACACCCTAACATAACAACTAAAAAAACTAAATAAAATAATAAAGAATTATGGCACATCCAAAAAGAAGACAATCGCACACCAGACAAGCGAAACGTCGTACCCATGACAAAGCAAAAATGCCAGCATTGGCACTTTGCCCTAACTGTGGCGCTCACTACATTTATCACACTATCTGCCCAACTTGCGGATACTATCGTGGTAAATTGGCAGTAGAACAAGCTGCAGAAGCCTAAGTGTGGCGATTCAGCGTGAGACGTCGAGAGACGAACATGCTACATTTGAACACAACAAATATAGGCTCTGGGCTCAACTCGGAGCCTATATTTTGAAAATCAACCAAGACCTTTTCGTGGAAATAATAATTTACTAAACCACAATTATTTTTTATTAACCAAATTATGTTTGATCCAAACAATCGCACCCCGCGCCGTGGTGGCTACTCGCAAGATGCGAATCCGCGTGAGCATAATGGCGCTCATTTCTCAGCCGACGGATCATCTATCCGTCCGCGCTTTAATGCCTCTACTGAACGACCAACTCGTGAGGGAGGACGTCAACGTCAACGATTCACACGCACCGCAGGTGCTGTGCGCGTAGAAAAAGTAGAAAGACGTCCATCTTTCCGCACAGAAGGTGAAAGTACTTCTCCTGATCGTCAGTTTAAACCAAGACCAAAACACAATCCTGGCGTATATTCACAACGCAAACGCCAAGAGTTTGTGAAGAATTACGAAGATCCAACCAAGCCAATCCGCTTGAATAAATATTTGGCTAATGCAGGTATCTGTTCGCGCCGCGAAGCTGATGATTTTATCCTTGCAGGTGTAATCTCTGTAAACGGAGAGGTAGTAGATAATCTCGGAGCAAAAGTATTGCCTACCGATAAGGTGATGTTCCACAACCAACCAGTTCGCCGCGAGCGTAAAGTGTATATCCTGCTTAACAAGCCTAAAAACACGGTAACTACAACCGATGATCCACAAGAACGTCACACCGTATTAGATATCGTGCGTAACGCGTGCGCGGAGCGTATCTATCCAGTTGGTCGATTGGACCGTAATACAACGGGCGTACTCCTACTCACCAACGATGGCGATCTCGCAGCGAAACTCACTCACCCTAAATTTGGCAAGAAGAAAATCTATGCCGTTACGCTTGACCGCGACTTAGAAGAAGCAGATGAGACCATTCTGCGTGGTGGTGTGATGATCGAGGACGAGAAAGTGGCTCCAGATGCATTGGAGTTCCCACAAGAGGACCGCAAGCATATCGGCATTGAAATCCACTCAGGACAAAACCGCGTGGTGCGCCGTATGTTTGAGAAAGTGGGTTACCGCGTAACCAAATTGGATCGCGTGTCTTTTGCAGGACTCACCAAGAAAAATGTAGCACGAGGCAAGTATCGTTTCCTCACGCCAAAAGAGGTTGCGATGTTGCAAATGGGCGCATTCGAATAAAACAACTATGTGACAAAGTGAGAGTTCGCTCTCACTTTGTTTGCAATGAACTATGGGGATGAGTCCTATAGGACTTATAAGAAAACAATAAAAACAACAATATCATGAAAAAACTTCTTTTCTTTGCAGCTGCGTTGCTGCTGACAACTGCTGCTTTTGCAGAAACTATGCCTGCTAATGATTCTCGCGTGACGTACGTGGGACGTACTATGGTAGAAGGTACCGATGTGTCGTTCGACTGGACGGCTACTTATTTCCGTATCGCATTCTCAGGTAAGTCATTGACTATGCGTGCTTCTGAAACCAAATGGGAAGCAGATGCAGAAAAAGCGGCTACTCGCCACAATTACTACAACGTGTGGATTGACGCACCTATGAGCGCAGAGCCACACCGCATTATCGAAGTGGCAGGTAACGACACTGTTATTGAGTTGATTGACCCATCATACCTCAAAAAATCACGCCGCTTAGTACACGAGGTGATCGTACAAAAACGAACCGAAGGTGAGCAAGGTAAGACCACTATTCATGCGTTCGCTACCGATAGCAAAGGACAATTCTTCCCAGCAGAACCACTCAAAGAACGTCAATTAGAGTTTATAGGTGATAGCTATACTTGTGGTTATGGTATAGATGCTCTGAGTCGTAAGGAGCGTTTTTCTCCAGAGACAGAGAATGCTTCTCGTTCGTATGCAGGTATTGTATCACGCTATTTTGGTGCTGATTACGTGGCTATTGCACACTCTGGTATGGGTATTGCTCGCAATTATAACTCCAAGTTCAAAGGTTGGTGGATGCCAGACCGCTATCTGCAAACTTTTGACGAGGATTCTACACAAGTAACCCGTTGGGATGCAACTAAGTCCGCTTTCCATCCTGCTATGACAATCGTATATTTGGGTGCAAACGACTTCTCTACATCTTTGGCTCCAAAATATGAGGATTTTCGCAAACATTATTACCGCCTCTTCAAGTACATCAAAGCGAACTACGGTGAGGATCACCCTATCTTGTGCGTAAGTACAAAGACACATGAGTACCTCTTCAACTACGTTCGTGACTTGGTGAACAATTGCGATATGAAGAACGTACATTATTTGGGTTACTGCCCTGCACAACACCTCCATACCGATGAGGATCTTGGAGCAGATGTACACCCTAACTATAACGGTCAACAGAAAAAAGCATACTCCATCATTCCATATATTGCCACTATTACTGGTTGGGGATTGCAAGATATGCCTGTGAAGTAGTTTACACTTTACAACAAATTTAAGTTTTATGAAGAAGATCCTTTTCTTGGCTTTATGCCTTATCGCCATATCGCCTCTTCGTCTGGTAGCGGAGACGGTACCTGCAACAGATTCGCGTATAACTTTTGTGGGGCGTGCCGTTGTGGAGGAGGAAGGTGCGTTGCGCTTTGATTGGCCTTCCACCTATTTTCGTGTAGCATTTACGGGCAAGACGCTTTCGATGCGTGTGTCGGATAACAAACGCAATTTCTATGCTGTTTGGATTGATACGCCTACGAGTGCAGAACCTACACGTATCGTAGAAACGAAAGGTACAGATACAATTATTGCATTGGTATTGCCTGCCGATGTGAAGAAATCGAAAGTAAAAGAGCACCAAGTAGTAATACAAAAACGTACGGAGGCAGGTTGTGGTACAACCACTGTCCATGCCTTCATGACAGATGGCAAGTTCCTGCAAGCAATGCCTTTCAAGGAGCGTCAGATAGAGTTCATTGGTGATAGTTATACATGCGGTTATGGTGTAGATGCATTGAGTCGCAAAGATCCATTCTCTGATGAAACAGAAAATGCTTCACGTACATACGCTAGCATCGTATCGCGTTACTTCAACGCCGATTATATGACTATCGCTCACTCAGGACGTGGTATCTGTCGTAATGCAGGTTCAAATATCCCATGGGAAGTCATGACGGATTTATATCAATATACGATTGACCGCGATTCAACCACCTCATGGTCGGTAGAGCAGTCGACTTTCCGTCCAGATATTACTGTAATCTATCTCGGCACGAATGACTTCTCCTCTTCCATGGTGCCTGATTATAACAAGTTCCGCAAAGGCTATATGCGCCTTTTGGGCTATGTAAAGGCTAATTATGGTGAGGATCACCCTGTGTTGTGTGTGGCTTCTAAGTCCAACGAGTATCAGTTCCGTTATGTACGCGATGTCGTGCGTAACTGTGGATTGAAGAATGTGGAGTATTTAGGCTACTTCCCATCGCAGCACCATAGTACCGATGAGGATTTGGGTGCAGGCTGGCATCCTAACTATATCGGTCAACAAAAATTAGCATACTCTATCATTCCTTATATTGCCACTATCACAGGCTGGGGATTGCAAGATATGCCAGTGAAATAGTTTTTATAGTTTAAATTTTTATGAAGAAGATTTTATTTATCGCAGTTACGTTGCTGCTGACAACCGCTGCTTTTGCAGAAACTATGCCTGCCAATGATTCTCGCGTGACATACGTGGGACGTACCTTGGTGGAAGGTACCGATGTGTCGTTTGACTGGACAGCCGTTTATTTCCGTATTGCATTCTCGGGAAAGTCATTGACTATGCGTGCCTCTGATAACAAGTGGGATGCTACGCCAGAGATGGCAGCCACACGCCACAACTACTATAACGTGTGGATTGACGCACCTATGAGCGCAGAGCCACACCGCATCGTCGAAGTGACAGGCAATGACACCGTTATCGAGTTGATTGACCCTGCGTATTTAAAGAACTCAAAACTCAAAGAGCACACAGTAATTGTTCAAAAGCGCACAGAGGGTGAGCAAGGTAAGATGACTATCCACTCTTTCTCCACCGACGCGAAGGGTGTTTTCCTCCAAGCAGAACCTATTCGCCAACGCCAATTAGAGTTCATTGGAGCAAGTTATGATTGTGGCTACGGTGTAGATGACACGAGTCGTTTGGCTAAGTTTACGCCTGAGACAGAGAATGCTTCTCGTAGTTTCCCTGCGATTTTAGCTCGTTATTTTGATGCGGATTATGTGGTTGTAGCTCACTCAGGAATGGGTGCTGCGCGCAACTACAATTCAAAGTTCGATGGCTATCACATGCCAGATCGCTATCTTCAAACATTTGATATGGATTCTGCGCAAGCTACACGTTGGAATGCTGCGGAGTCGGATATTCGTCCTGCTATCACATGTATCTATTTGGGTGGCAATGATTTCTCAGTATCGTTGCAACCTTCATACGAGAAGTTCCGCGATGGATATTATCGTTTGATTCGCTATATCAAAGACTATTATGGAGAGGATCACCCTGTACTATGCGTATCGTCGAAAGCACATAGCACTTTGTTGGATTATATGCGCGATATGGTGAAATTCTGCCCAATGCCTAATGTGCACTTCATGGCTTGCTGTCCTGCACTTCATCTCTCTACC
Organism: Paludibacteraceae bacterium; assembly: GCA_045639365.1. Lineage (GTDB taxonomy): Bacteria > Bacteroidota > Bacteroidia > Bacteroidales > Paludibacteraceae > Colicola. The sequence goes on along the minus strand of JAZUCY010000022.1, from coordinate 25,253 downwards.
GATGAGGATCTTGGTGCAAGTATGCACCCTAATTATATTGGTCATCAAAAGTTCTCATACGCCTATATCCCATATATCGCAACGATTACGGGTTGGGGATTGCAGGATAATCCTGTGAAATAATGTAAAATGTAAAGAATGGGGTTATTTTCTGCCAAAGTCGGCAGGGATCTCGCCCCAACGTTCGGTTTCCCATTTATAGATTGGGGTAATCCAAGTATTTTCGTGCAGCCATTTTTCGGCTGCACGAACTGCTTGTAGCAGATCTTGATTCTTGCTATTCCATTCGATCTTTGTCTTGCATTGCTTTTGTCGTACCCATGCGATAGCCGTCTTGCTATCCGAATACAATGCCCATGGCAAGTTCTTTTGTTGAAGGTAAGCCAAACCCAATACAATGGCCAAAAATTCGCCGATATTGTTGGTTCCACCCACGTATGGACCTCGGTGGAAAACTTGTGTGTTGGTGTCTGCAATCACTCCTCGAAACTCCATCTTGCCCGGATTGCCAGAGCATGCTGCATCAACTGCTAGTGCAGGCAACTTCACGCCAAGTTTAATCATCTCATCGAAGGTGAGCGGGCGATTAGGCGAAGAGGCGATAGAGCGATTGGGCGATGAGAAAGAGATATGCTTCTCATATCCTTCTGCAAAGGCGCGCTCGGCTTCTTCGCGGGTGGAGAAACCTTTGTATTTGGCAGCTACGCCCTTTACTTGGGCTTCGCATGCAGCCCACGAGTCGTAGATTCCAGACGTGCGACCTTGCCAAACAACATAAAATTTCGCTTTTTGTTTTGCCATTCGAGAAAAATTTATTACCTTTGTAGCGGAATAGATACCGAGTCACTCAATAGATTTGTAGCCCCATCGGGAATCGAACCCGAATCTAAGGTTTAGGAAACCCGTATTCTATCCATTGAACTATGGAGCCTTACCGAAATAGACATATTTACCTATTTCGCCTGCAAAGGTACAACAAATTTTTGATATATGAAAGAAATTCTTGATTTTTTGGCACAATTAGCCTGTAATAATAACCGTGAATGGTTTAATGAACATAAAGATACTTATCTCCGTTGTCAAAAACAGTTTGAGGAGTTTACTGCTCAATGGCTTGAACGCTTGGTAGATATTGACCCCGAATTATTGGGTTTGCAGCCCAAGGATTGTATATGGCGTATCTATCGCGATGTGCGTTTCTCGCATGATAAGCGACCTTTTAAGGAGTGGTTTGGTGCTTTTCCTGCGGTTAAAGGTGGTCGCAAGAGTGATAGAGGAGGGTATTATATCCATCTGCAACCGGGGCAGTGTATGTTTGCAGGCGGTATATGGTGTCCCAATAAGGACTTGCTATATGCGCTGCGTAAAGAGATTCTTTCCAATTATGATGAGGTGGAAAGTGTGTTTGCGAATCCAATGACCAATAAGTATTTCCGAGATTTTGATACGGAACAGATGCTCAAAAAAGTACCGAAAGGTTTTCCTGCGGATTTTGTACATGCCGATTGGTTAAAGCGCAAGGCATATACTTTCTCAATATCTTTGACTGATGAACAAGTATGCAGTGCGGATTTCTTGAATCTGGTGACAGACATCTCGCGTGCAGCCAAACCAATCAATGACTTTCTGAATTATACATTCGAGGAGTACGGCGAGTTCCCCGATCGATAGTTGGTTGTATTTTGCCTTTTGTGGAAAAAGTGCTTATAGTACGATATTCATATTGGCAATATCTTTCCGTCTCCATGCGAGGATATTGTCGCAGACGTTCTCGCACATAGCGATTCGTCCCTCCCATGTGCCTGTGCCTGTGTGGGGCGATAAGATTACATTATCCAACTGCAATAGGTCAGGTGTAATATGTGGCTCATGTTCATACACATCCATTGCTGCACCCGCTATCTCGCCCTCTTTTAATGCTCTGACCAATGCCTGCTCATCCACATGCGCACCGCGCGCCGTATTGATAAGGTATGCTGTAGGCTTCATCATTCTGAGTTCATTCTCTCCAATCAAATGTTTCACCTCTGGAGTGTAGGGTAGGTTTAAGCTTACGAAATCTGCTGTTTGTAAGAGTTCCTCCTGAGAAACATATTTCGGTATTCTGCTTCCCAGATTCCAGAGACCTGAAGCCAATCTTGACTCTGGTACTGGCCGTCTATTGTGATAGATGATGGTCATGCCTGCTGCCACTGCTCGGCGAGCAAGGGCTTGCCCGATACGTCCCAAACCGATAATACCCAAGGTCTTGCCATAAAGCGAGTGACTTAGATTATTCATCACGCCAAAAGGCTCAGCCTGTCCTGCCCTTAGTTTGCGGTCGAACTCCGCCGTACGCCTTGCCACATCGTGCATGAGCGCAAAAGCCAACTCCGCCGTAGGTTCAATCACTGGTTTCGGAGTATTGGTCACACGAATACCGCGTTCACGACATGCTTCCAAGTCGATATTGTTGAATCCCACACCGAAATTCGTCACCAACTGCAAACGAGGGGCAGACATAATCATCTCGCGCGTCACAGGCTTATCAAAGGTGCTCACCAGTACCTCGGCTTCTGCCAACGGCGCATACAACGTATGTCCCTCTAATCGGGTAAAACCCTCTGCAGGTAATTCTGTGGTAAATGCTATCTTCATTATTTTTCTCTTTAATCTAACTTCTAACAGCGAAGCGGTCTAACATCTATCAGCCGTAGGCGTTCTAACCTCTATTTTCCTCCTACAAGTTTCTTAATCTCATTCAACTTGTTCAGCGCCTCTAATGGCGTTAGATTATTAATATCCAAACTCTTCACTTCGTCGCGAATCTGCTCCAATACAGGATCGTCCAATTGGAAGAAACTCAGTTGCATACCCTCTGGGGCACTCACCGTGGCCTTGCCGCTTTTCGCCCCTTGCCTTTCGCCTTTCGCCTCTTGCCTAAACGCCTTTTCGCCTCCACCTTCCAAATCCGAGAGGATTTGGTTGGCACGTTGCACGATGGACGAAGGCATACCTGCTAACTTCGCTACATGAATACCAAAACTGTGTTCCGAACCGCCACGCACCAACTTACGCATGAAAATCACCTTACCGTTGGCCTCGCGTACCGATACATTGTAGTTGCGTATGCGTTGGAAACTCTTCTCCATCTCGTTGAGCTCGTGATAGTGCGTCGCAAACAAAGTCTTAGCATGACCTCTCTGCTCGTGGATATGCTCCACAATCGCCCATGCGATACTGATACCATCGTATGTGCTCGTACCACGTCCTAACTCATCAAAGAGCACCAGACTGCGTTCGCTCAGGTTATTGAGAATACTAGCAGCCTCATTCATCTCCACCATAAACGTACTCTCACCCGCAGAGATATTGTCGCTAGCACCCACGCGCGTGAAAATCTTGTCCACCACACCAATACTTGCACTATCCGCTGGCACGAAACTGCCCATCTGTGCCATCAACACAATCAGCGCCGTCTGACGCAGTAAGGCTGACTTACCTGCCATATTCGGACCGGTCAAGATGATAATCTGCTGCCCGTTATTATCAAGCAACACATCGTTGGGCACATACTCCTCATCAAGTGCCAATTGCTTCTCTATCACAGGGTGACGCCCTTGGCGAATATCCACCACCAAACTATCGTTGATATCCGGACAGACATACCTATTCTCCACTGCTACTGTCGCAAAACTCAGCAAGCAATCCAATTGTGCCACTACAGCAGCATCCTGCTGCATCTGGGCTACATACTCGGTCATAGCCAGCATCAGCTCTGTATATAAGCGATTTTCAATCACCTGTATTTGTGTTTCCGCCGTCAGGATCTTCTCCTCATAATCTTTTAACTCTTGGGTGATATAGCGCTCGGCATTCACCAGTGTCTGCTTGCGAATCCAAGTCTCAGGCACTTGATCGCGGTAGGTATTGCGCACTTCCAAATAGTAGCCAAAGACATTGTTATAACCTATCTTCAGACTACTAATACCCGTATTCTCAATCTCGCGTTGCTGCAATTGCAAGAGGTAGTTCTTACCATTTTGCTGAATATCACGCAGCTCGTCCAACTCGGCATGTATGCCACGAGCAAAGATATTAGGGCGTCCTTGCACTGCTGGTGGGTCAGGAACAATCTCGCGTTGGATACGCTCACGTATTTCTTCGCACAGCGACAATTGCTCACCGAGCAGGTGCAAATATGCATTGTCTATTGCCCCTTGACAGATGTGTTTGATCGGTTCGATAGCCAACAACGCATGGCTCAGTTGCACCATCTCGCGGGGTGTGATACGCCCCGTCGCGATCTTGCTAACCACACGCTCCATATCGTAAATACGCTGCAAGTTCTCACGAATAACTTCGCGCTCTTCAGGGTGACGGAAAAGGTATTCCACCACCGTTTGGCGGTTGCGTATAGGGCGCACCTCTTTGAGCGGAAAGGCCATCCAACGATGGAGCAAACGTCCACCCATAGGAGTAATCGTACGGTCAATAATATCGTAGAGCGTGGTGCTATTCTCTCTTTGTCCGCTCAGCAACTCTAAGTTGCGAATCGTAAAACGGTCCATCCATACGTATTTATCCTCTTCGATTCGACTGAGATGCTGAATATGGCCCGTCTGCAAGTGCTGTGTGGCATCCAGATAATGCAATATCGCACCCGCGGCTATCACCCCCTGAGGCAGGTTGTCCACGCCGAAACCCTTCAAGTTCTGCACATCAAACTGCTTCATCAGTCGCTCGCTCGTCGCCTCGCGAGTCATCATCCAATCGTCCAACTCAAAAGTAAAATACTTATTGCCAAACGCTTCCTCAAAATCGCGTTTCTTACCGCGCAGATAAAGCACCTCTTTGGGCGCGAAGTTCACCAAGAGTTTATCCACATAATCTTGGGTGCCTTCTGCCACCAAGTATTCGCCCGTCGATATATCCAAAAAGGCTACACCCACCGTTTGTTTGGCCCATTGCACACAAGCGAGCCATGTGTTCTCACGTTGTTGTAGCGTTGTTTCCGAATAACTCACACCAGGTGTCACCAATTCGGTTACACCGCGCTTGACCAATTTCTTGGTGAGTTTAGGGTCCTCCAACTGATCGCATATCGCTACGCGCAATCCTGCTCGCACCAGTTTCGGAAGATAAGTATCCAAAGCATGGAATGGGAATCCTGCCATCTCCAAGGCTTTGGCCTCTTTGCTCGCACCATTGCTGCGATGGGTGAGGGTGATATTCAGTATCTTGCTCGCGCGTACTGCATCCTCAGCGTATGTCTCATAGAAGTCACCACAACGAAACAGCAATACCGCATCAGGATACTGATTCTTAATCTCGCGAAATTGCTTCATCATGGGAGTCTCTATTGTATCTATCTTTGCCATATATTCCTTTCCTTTACACTTTACACTTTTACACCTTACACTTTTACACCGCGACACCATCGCCTTCACCTCTGCGCAGCAGCCTCTACCGCGGTTTAACCGCCCTCGCCTACTTAATCACCACATCAAACTTCAGGTTAATCATTCTGCCCGTCAAGTAGTTGGGGCTTGCCCATTGCAATCCATTGGCAGCCGTCACCCAATAGTAACTATTTACATTCTTCCAACCAATCAGGTTGAAGACATCTAACTGCACGCTCCAACTTTCCACATGTTTCGACTTCTTCATCCATTTATCGGTGCTGGCTGAGAAAGTACGAGTAGCGCCCAAGTCTATGCGGCGATAATCGCTCATATGCCCCAAATAACGCATATCCTCTCGGCGAGGATAACCGAATGGCAAGCCTTCACTCCAAATTAGTTTCAAGTGCAACTTATACTGTGGAAAACGAGGCACATAATCTTGGAAATATACCGTTAAGTTATAGCGTTGTTCTTGTGGGGTAGGGATCCAACCCAGGCCGTATTTATCATCGATGAAATGCATGCGACTGCGCATGGTAGAGAAACTGATCCACGAATCGGCACCAGGCACCAACTCGCCCATGAGTTTCAAATCCAAACCGATGGTATAACCGTGGCTATCGTTCACACCAGAATAACGAACGCGCACATTATCCACCGTATAGCTCTCCATACGGTCAATGAGTTTGCCGTATGCTTCAGCGGTGAACTTAAATGGTCTGCCCCATGCACGGAAATAGTAGTCTGCTCCCATGACCAGTTGCCACGAGCGTTGTGCTCGCAGACTATCGTTCAGGTGAATACGGCTCACGCGTCCATCATCGGTCAACACCTGACGTAGTTCCTTATAGAAAGGCGCCTGATAATAAAGTCCTGTAGCTACGCGGAAAGTGAAGTCGCGTTTCCAACCAGGCATCCATGCGACGCTCATGCGAGGCGAAGGCAGTACCTCATTCGTATAACTCCACCAGTTGAGGCGCACACCACCGGTCAGCAACACATCGCCATTCGCTGTATGCCAACGATAACTATCCTGTGCGTAGGCTTGAATACGCCCATTGAGCATAGTAGATGTTCCTTTCAGCGCGTAGTAGAGCGCCATCTCTTGATCTAAATTAGGCAGACTATATCCCATCGAATCGCGCCATTCCCATTCGCTGATACGGTCGTTCACCATCTCCACTTGTCCACTCACTCCCCATTGCAAGGTGTTCTCACCCGTTTTCCATTCGCCCGTATGCGCCAATGTTACCATACCTGCCTGCAACGTGTTGCGCGCATGCTCGTGGAACTTACCCGTTCCCAATACGCTACCGCCGGACAGATTGCCATTCACCATTTCTCCTGGATTCGTGGCACTAGAACTACCATCAGCAGGCTTTTCGCTCAACACGTACTCGCTACTAATATCAAAAGTCTCCGTTTCGTGGGTATAGAATCCGCTCAAGTCCATTCCCAGTCGGAGATGGCGATTCAGGTGCTTCTGTGCGCTCAGTGCGACAAAAGCCGTGCGAAACATATCCTTCTCCTGTCCTTCGTACCATATCGTTTTGTTGAGTGCCTGCTGCATCGTTCCGAAACTGGTACTTACCGAATCCGGGGTAAACTCATAACTATTCTGCGAGAAGTTACCCAACAGCGTTATTTCCCATCGCCTATCTCCCATTGCCAATCGCCCATCGCCTACCTTCCACGTCATCTGTGTCTGATAGTCAATGAAGTTGGGTTTGTAGTTACCTGCTGTCTCCAATGCGCCCAACAGATAGCGCGAGGTCTTATAGCGTATGCCGTGCATTTGACTGTGCGTACTATCGCCCCAACCTACATAACCACTGGCACCCAACAGACTCATATTCAGACGCGATTCCAATCGGGTAGGGCGTTTGTAGCGAATATCCAATACGGACGACATCTTGTCGCCATACTTGGCATCGAAACCACCTGCCGAGAAATCTACGCTCTCTACCATGTCGGTATTCACAAAACTCAATCCCTCTTGCTGACCGCTGCGTATCAATAGCGGACGGTGGACTTCCAGACCATTGACATATACGGAGTTCTCATCGTAGCTACCACCGCGTACATTGTATTGGCTACTCATCTCATTGTTTTGACTCACACCAGCGAACGTGATGAGCAGACTTTCGATACTACCGCCTGTTGCATCAGGCATCAGTCGTGCTGTACCAATATCTACGCGATCCATGCTATTAGTCTGGCGTTGAATCGCACTGACGGTGATCTCGCTCAGCAACTCCTCGTTGGTGGGCAATACCACATTCACACCAATCACTTCGCGCGTGGTGTAGAGCTGTTGGCGTATCGTCTCATAACCAATCATGGAATATACGAGGGTAATCGTATCATGCAGATCAATAAATAACTCATAGTAGCCATTTTGATTGGTGGTCGTACCTACTATGGTATTTTCTTCTACATATACATTGGCGAGCTCCACTCCTCTGTTGTCTGTATCGACCACATATCCGAATACGCGCACCTCGCGCGCCTGTGCACGAGCGAAACTGCTGATTATGAGAGCAAAGAGCAATAAAATGATGGTATATCTATTCTTGTAAGTCATTTTTTTCATTATTCAACATGCAAAGATACTATAAAAATTGCAAATATGCAAAAATATGCAAAAAAAAATCATTTTTTTTCGTTTTTTCTTTTGTAAATCAAAAATTTATCGTACCTTTGCAGCCGATTTCGGTTTGTGCGTTTTTTGCACAACCTTTTTTCTCGTTGAAAATTGTATAACTTATATAAAAAACATTATTATGACAAAAGCAGAACTCGTTAACGCGATTGCGATTAAAACTGGCTATGACAAAACAACGATCATGAACGTTGTGGAGTCTGCTATGGACAACATTAAAAATACCGTTGCTGCTGGTGAGACTGTATATCTCCGTGGTTTTGGTAGTTTCGGTACTAAGGTGCGCAAACAAAAGGTAGCTCGTAACATTACTAAGAAAGAGTCTATCATCGTTCCTGAGCACAAAATCCCAGCATTCAAAGCATCTGATGCTTTCGCTGAAATCTTGAAATAATCATTAACAATTAAAATTTTATAATTATGCCAAACGGTAAAAAGCACAAAAGACATAAAATGTCTACCCACAAACGTAAAAAACGTTTGCGCAAGAATCGTCATAAACATAAGTAATGTTTAGACGAGACTGAGTATTAACGGCTTTGTGGTAACATTCTGTTTGGGCGCAAACAGATGGCCGCAAAGCATTTTTTTGATTTATTGAAATATGAAAAGCGAACTTATTGTGGATGTCACTCCGCAAGAAGTGGCCATCGCACTCACCGAAGACGATCGTCTCATGGAGGTCAACCGAGAGCAACGAGGTAAAGATACCTTTGCTGTGGGAAACATCTACTATGGTCGAGTAAAGAAAGTGATGCCTGCGTTGAATGCCGTTTTTGTGGATGTAGGTCATGAGAAAGAAGCTTTTCTGCACTACCTTGATTTAGGTTCAGGGTTTCTTACGACGCAGAAGTATGTCACCAAATTGGTTTCTGACCGTCGTCGTATACCAGAGATTCACAAGATAGAGCGTCAACCCGATTGTACCAAGGAAGGGCAAATAGCCGATTACCTGAAAGTGGGAGATACGCTTCTAGTGCAAGTCACCAAAGAACCCATCAATTCCAAAGGACCACGCCTCACGGCAGAGATTTCTATCACAGGTCGAAACTTCGTACTTATACCATTTATTGATAAGGTAATGGTTAGTAATAAGATAGGTCGAAGTTCTGAGAGAGGAAGGTTGAAGCAATTGGTGCAATCCATCAAACCACATGGTTTTGGCGTGATTGTACGCACGGTGGCAGAGGATAAGCGTGTAGCTGAACTAGATAACGAGCTGCGACTGTTGGTGAAGCGTTGGGACGATTGTGTTCGCACGCTACAACGAAAAGAGCCTGTTAGTCTAATTAGCCAAGAGCTAGGACGAACGATTGGCATTATTCGCGATATATTCTCACCCGACTTTGAGAATATCCATGTGAATGATGAGACGGTATATGAGGAAATCAAGCAGTACTTGGATTTGATAGCACCCGAAGCTTCCAAGCTGGTCAAACTATATACAGGCGAGCAGCCTATCTTTGATAAGTTTGACATCACGCGCCAGATGAAAACTGGTTTGGGTCGTACCGTTGGTTTCAAGAAAGGTGGCTATCTTGTCATGGATCGCACCGAAGCACTGTTCTCCATCGATGTGAATAGTGGTAGTAAGAAACTCTTTGAAGATCAGGAGCAAAATGCCTTTCACTTCAATATGCTAGCAGCAGATGAGATCGTGCATCAACTCCGATTGAGAGATATTGGTGGAATCATTGTAGTTGATTTCATTGATATGGATGATAAGGCGAATCAGCAGACCCTGTATGAACACATGCAGAAACTGATGAGTCGCGACAGAGCAAAACATAATGTGCTGCCACTCAGCAAGTTTGGACTGATGCAAATCACTCGTCAGCGCGTGCGCCCAGCGGTGGAAATGAATGTGACAGAAGTTTGTCCTACTTGTATGGGAAAAGGCAAAATACAGACATCACTCTTCTTTACGGACGAAGTGGTGGATCGTATCGAAGCTATGGTGGCGCAATATGGCAGAGGATTACGCTTGCACTTGCATCCTTATTTATATGCCTATGTTAGCAAAGGATGCTTCAGTCGCAAACTGCAATGGGCCCTTCGTTACGGAGTACACGTAATTGAGAATCAGAGTCTTGGCATGCTTGAAACCAAGTTCTTTACCAAAAAGGGAGAGGAAAAACTCCTCCAAACGAAACCCGAAGACAAGGCGTGCGAAAAGCAGTAAAAACAAAAGGCAGGACAATTGTTCCTGCCTTTTTTGTGTTATCCTTTTACCGCTGCATAGCAGCATCATCCCATGCGCAGCATGCTCAACCGCACGAAGTGCCTCATCTACTACAACTTCTTCACTTCTTCTACTGCACGGTCAAGTTGCTTGTCATTGCGCAGCATGTAGGCATAATAACCACGGTGATAGTAGTAGCGTTTGATGATTTCGCCACCCAAAAGTTCCTCTACCTCTGCGCGATTGCGTTCTATAGCTGCACGATAATCCACTGTCAAGCGTGGCTTGAAAGCCTCCAGTTCTGCCAACAAAGTAGAGTCGAGGTCTTCCTGCTTTGCCATTTTGATGAGTTCGCCTAAGTTGCGACCTGTTTCCGTTTCGTATGAAAATTCTTTCTCGTCAAGGAATCTACAGAAGTCCTCTATATCCTTGTCTGTCAGTTGGAAATCGGTGGCAGGTGCAATGCTTGTATGTTGCTGGTAATAGCGATTGGCATAATCGAAGAACAGGTGGTCTCGGTATAGGTTGTAGGTGATGTCCAGTTTGGCAGAGTCGTTCAGTACCACATCGGGTAGGATACCTCCTGCTGTGTCGCGGTGCAGTTGGTGTCCGCGCTGACGCTCGGCATAGTCGATAGCTTGGATGCAGCGTCCCGAAGGGAGATAGTATTTCGATGTAGTTACTTTGAGGTGTCCGCCGTAGGCGATAGGACGAATGTTTTGCACCAATCCTTTGCCGAAAGTACGTTCGCCTACGATGGTAGCGCGCCCAAGATCCTGCAATGCTCCTGCCACAATCTCGCTGGCGGAAGCCGACTGACCGTTTACCAATACTACCAATGGCATATTGGGGAAGATAGGCGATGTCTGTGTCTTATAGCTACTATTGCTGCGTTCAATCTTGCCTTTGGTTGCCACCACTTCGGTGTTTTTCTCCACGAAATAGCTCACTATCTGTATGGCTTCGTCAATGATACCGCCACCATTGCCACGTAGGTCAATGATGAGTCGCTTGATATTATGTGATTGTACCATGCCGTCAAGGGCAGTGAGGAACTCTTGGGCTGAGTTGGAGGTGAAGTCGTTGAATAGTATATATCCGATAGAGTCTTCCAATGCGCAGGCATAGCCTACGGCTGGCAAGTGTATGTCGCGACGTGTTACTTGTTTGGTGATGAGTTGGCTATCGCGTTCGAGGACGATCTCAATGGTTGTGCCTGCTTTGCCGCGCAACTTGTCGGATACCTCTTTGGTGTTCTTGCCTTTGCAGTCCATGCCGTCCACTCTGACGAAGCGGTCGCCTGGTAGGAATCCTGCTTCTTGGGCAGGCATACCCTCGTATAGTTCATTGACATACACATTGCTATCGCGATACATGATAAGACTACCTATGCCGCCATACTTACCTTGTGTCATACGGCGCAGTTCATCATCTTCGCTTTTAGGAATATATACAGTGTATGGATCAATCTTGTGGAGCATATAGTTGATGCTTGTCTCGATCAAGTTGTCGTAATTGAGTGTGTCCACATAGTTGATATCCAACTGACGCATCAAATCGGTGTAGATAGTCAGGTTTTTGTCTATGCGTGTAGTCTGTGTTTCTGCCAATAGGTTGATTGTCAGAAGCAGTAATGGTATGAGTAGTAACTTTTTCATTGTTAATATCCGTTTTAGGGTATAAATGCTGTGATGTCTTTTCCGTGTGTTTGCAGGTCGCGCAAGAGGGTAGAGGAGATGTGTGCGTATTCGGGTCGGGTGTAGAGTAGTACGGTTTCTATGCCTGATAGTTGTTTGTTAGCTTCGGCTATATTGCGCTCATATTCAAAGTCTTGCACGCTACGCACGCCGCGCAAGATAAATTTTGCTGCATGTTTTTGCGCAAAGTCCACGGTCAAACCGTCATAGATTTCTACGCGCACACGTGGTTGTTGGTTGTATGCTTGTTGAATGGCATGCAACCGTTCTTCGATAGGAGCACTTTCGCGTTTGGTATAGTTGTGTCCTATGCCGATGATTATCTCATCAAAGATTTCCAATCCGCGCAACACAATATCGTGATGTCCAATCGTAAACGGGTCAAACGACCCTGGAAATATTGCTATTCTTTTATTCATAACCTTGCCTTTACACTAATCCAATAACCAATAGCCAATCGCCCTTCGCCAATAACCCCTTACACTATCTCCGCATTTTTCAATGCTTCTTTGGTAGCTTCGCGATAGGCGACCATCAGTCCGCCTGTGCCGAGCAGTGTACCGCCAAAGTAGCGTACTACTACCACGAGTATATTATCCAATTTCTGCGCATCGATGCTGCGAAGTATAGGCATTCCTGCTGTACCGTGGGGTTCGCCGTCGTCTTTGGTTCGCCAGAGGTTCTCGCCCAATCGGTAGGCGTAGCAGACGTGGCGTGCATCGTGGTATTTCTTCTTGTACCATGCTATGCGTGTTTTGGCTTCGTCCTCGTTGGTAATAGGTTCAGCGAAGGCGAGGAACTTACTTCCTCTGTCTTTGAAGATGCCTTTGGCTAATCCTGTTATTGTTGATTTTGTTTCGGACATAATAATTCAAAATACAATTCGTTTGCAAAGTTACTACAAAAAATGCAAATACGCAAGAAAAACGTACAAAACTTTGCTTTTTGCCTGCTATTTTGTTGCTCTGACCTTTATTGAGAGACTGCTCTGGGAACTTTGAGAGAACTCCCTGAGACCTGTAATTCAAAAAACTATGTTTGGCTGAGATTGATATAAAATGGCTATTTATATTCGAAAAATACCCTAATTTTGCAAAAATATTTGGTTATTTGAGAAAAAAGTAGTACTTTTGTAGCGTATTTTTGCAAAATATTCGATTAAAACTAAAAAACAGCATATTTTTACTGCAATGAACATTCGATTTGAAGCTCTCAAAACGGCGTGGGCGCATCAGCCAAAAGATGTACCTGCTCCGTTGCGTGCTAGTGTCATTTTTTCGCAGAATGTCTTTACGCGCGAGAAGATGAAGGAGTATATCGCCAGCAATATCGTAGAGGAGCTCTTTGACCTCATGGACAACGAGAAGACTCTCAGTCGTGATATAGCCAATAGTGTGGCAATTGGCATGAAGAAATGGGCCATGGAGCAGGGTGCTACTCACTATACCCACTGGTTTCAGCCGTTGACGGGTGGTACTGCTGAGAAGCACGATGCGTTTTTTGATTTTGATGATAAGGGTGCGCCTATGGAGAAGTTTTCTGGCTCGGTGTTGTATCAGCAGGAGCCAGATGCTTCGTCTTTTCCGAACGGTGGTATCCGCAACACTTTTGAGGCGCGTGGTTATTCGGCATGGGACCCATCATCGCCTGCCTTCGTGATTGGTGATAGGTTGTGTATTCCTACTATTTTTGTGGCTTATACGGGTGAGGCGTTGGATTATAAGACTCCTTTGTTGCGTTCTATTACTGCGGTGGGCAAGGCTGCCACAGCGGTGGCGAACTACTTTGATAAGAATGTGAAGCGTGTATATACTTATCTTGGTACGGAGCAGGAGTTTTTCCTTGTGGACGAAGCCTTATACAATGCTCGTCCTGACCTTATGATGACGGGTCGCACGTTGATGGGGCATTATGCCAGCAAGAGTCAGCAGTTAGATGACCACTATCTTGGTACTATTCCGGAGCGCGTATTGGCGTTTATGACCGAGTTGGAGCAAGAGGCGTTGAAATTGGGTATTCCTATTAAGACGCGTCATAATGAGGTCGCGCCTAATCAGTTTGAGTTGGCGCCTATTTATGAGGAGGCTAACCTTGGTAGTGACCACAACCAACTCTTGATGTCTCTTATGGAGCAGGTGGCGCACCATCATCAGTTCCGTGTGTTGTTTCATGAGAAGCCTTTTGGTGGGGTGAATGGTAGTGGTAAGCACTGCAACTGGTCGTTGGGGACGAATACGGGTGTCAATTTGCTTGCGCCCGGCAAGAATCCGTATCATAATCTGCAGTTTGTCACTTTCCTCGTCAATGTACTCAAGGCGGTGCATCGTCATAATGGTCTTCTCAAAGCTTCCATTGCGTCGGCGACCAATGCCCACCGTTTGGGTGGTCACGAGGCTCCGCCGGCTATCATATCCGTCTTCCTTGGTGCGCAGATCAATGACGCGCTTGACCAAATTGAACATGCGGATTTGGACAAGGGTATCATCATCAATGCGAAGAAGGAGATGAAACTGGGTGTAGGTAATATCCCTGAGATTTTGTTGGACAATACGGACCGCAATCGTACTTCGCCGTTTGCGTTTACGGGTAATCGTTTTGAGTTCCGTGCGGTGGGGTCGTCGGCTAACTGTGGTGCGGCGGTCTTGGCACTCAATGCTGCTGTAGCGGAGCAGTTGCATATTTTCCGCGAGGAGGTAGATGCTTTGATTGCCCAGGGGGAGGCCAAGGAGCGTGCGCTTTTCACGGTGATTAAGTCTTGTTTGCATGCGTGTCGTGATATTCGTTTTGATGGTAATGGTTATAGTGAGGAGTGGCAAGCGGAGGCCAAGCGTCGTGGATTGGATACTGAGACCAGTGTGCCGCTTATGATTGACCAATACCTCAGTCCTGCGAGTGTGAGTATGTTTACTGCTACGGGTGTGCTCAATCATGCTGAATTGTTAGCGCGTAGTGAGGTCAAGTGGGAAAACTACTCCATGAAACTGCAGATTGAGTCGCGTGTCTTGGGTGATTTGGTGATTAACCATGTTATTCCTGCGGCCAAGCGTTACCAGACGGTGTTGTTGCAGAATGTGCTCAGTGTGAAGCAGGTTTTTGTTGAGGCGGAGGCGGCTGTGCTCAATGAGCAGGATCTTTTGCTCATTCGTCGTATTGAGAATCATGCGAGTGCTATTGTGGCGGGGGTGGATAAGATGAATAAGGAGCGTGCGCACGCGAATCATATTGATAACCAGCGTGAGCGTGCAATCACCTTCCACGACAATCTTGTGCCGCTTATGGAGGAGATACGCCAGCATGTAGATGATTTGGAGATGGTTATTGACGACCAGCTTTGGCCGTTGCCTAAATATCGTGAATTATTATTTATACATTAAGGATATGAAACGGAAATTACTCTTTCTTTTTGTTGCTTGTTCTGTGTCTATGTTGTCATGGGCGCGGGTGAAGGCCGACGATGCGCAGTATAGTGTATCGTTTCATGCGGGTTATGCGCATAATTTGACTTATGGGTCGTATGCTAATTTTGATGTGGACGCTTATATGCCTATTAATCAGCATTTTGATATGCAAGCCAGTGTCCGTGCGGCTACGGTTGAAAGCTATGCAGCTGGTGTGCAGTTGCGTCCTAAGTTCAGTTTGCCTGTAGGTGAGCTGTATGTGGAGGATCGGTTGATGTTGCGTCTTGTGTCGCGCGATAATTTCACGGATTTTGTCCATGCTTTATCGGTTGGTTATAAGATGCAGTTTGTCAATGTCCAGGTGGGTATGTCCAATCGTATCATCACCCCCTTGCCATACACCCATCGTAGTGAGGACGCTATGATTCTTGAGCCTTTTGATGCTGTCTATCGTGTAGAGGCGTTTGTACGTCCGCAAGAGTCGCCATGGAATATTTCGCTTTGTTTGTCCAATATGGATAACTATTTGATTGAGCGTATGTGGCAGCCTATGTTCTATTTGGGCGGGTGGTATGATATTGATAATCATTGGCGTATCCGTTTGTCTGCTAAATGCAAACTGGCGGGTATGTTCCACCTCAATGCTCATTATTATGGGGCGGAGCTCCGTGCGGGTTTGGAGTATAGATTTTAGTTGATTGTTTTAATGCGAGATTATATGAAAAGGAATATTCTAATACATTTTGGCTTTGGCTTTTTGGTTTTTGGTGTTATTTTCGCTGCGTGCGAGCGTTTGGACATGGCTGGTATGTTTGTTGGTTCTTCGCCTACTATTGACCAGCGATGGGAGACGTCTATGGCGTATAATGCCGAGGCGGGATACGACACTTTGTATGCTGTTTCGGAGGACTATCATCTTTATGTCTGTACGGATACGCATATTACCACGTCGCGCAATCATTGGGAGCATTTCATTGCCACTTATCGTGCAGATTCTTTGTGTCCAGTGGCGGTGCATTTGGGGGATATTATTGATGCCAAGACTGATTTTGCCTATGTAGAGCAGGCGTTGGCTACTCAGAATGGCAATCTCTCCAAGCGTGATACGCTTATGGCGGTGTGTGGAAATCACGATATATATTTCAAACTTTGGGAGAATTTCATTCAAATCTTCAAGACCAGCACGTATTATTTTGTGGTGCAAACGCCTTCGGGGAGCCAGGATTTATTTATTGTCTATGATTCTGCCGATGGCACGGTCGGAAGCAAGCAGCTCAAGTGGTTGGAGAGCACCCTCCAATGGGCGGATACGCAGGATTTCCGTCATATTGTGGCGTGTACGCATACGCATTTCTTCAAGCGTGATGGTTCGCAGGGGCATACGTCTAATTATACGTTAGAGGAGACTTTTGCTTTGCTCAATCTTTTCACGAAGCATGGGGTGGATATGGTTTGGTCGGGGCATGACCATTCGAGAGAGATCACTCAGGTAAAAGATATGACGTGTATTGTGGTCGATTCGATGAAAGACGACGACACTTCGCCATTCTATATGCTTGTCACGATGGGGGATAAGATTGATTACGAATTTGTGGCTGTCCAATACTAAGTTCGCAGTACTTACATGTTTGTACTCTACGAGGATAATCATATCATTGCGGTTAGTAAGACTTGTCACGAGATTGTGCAGGGGGATAAGACGGGTGATATTCCGCTTTCTGAGACGGTGAAGGCGTATATTAAGGAGAAGTATCACAAGCCTGGTGAGGTTTTTCTTGGTGTTACTCATCGTCTTGATCGTCCTACTACGGGTGTTGTGCTTTTTGCGCGAACGAGCAAGGCGCTCTCTCGCCTTAATGCTATGTTTCAGTCGCACGAGCTGATCCGTAAGACGTATTGGGCTATCGTCCCATCCCCAATCCCCAATAGCCAATCGCCAATCGCCAATAACCAATCCCCCCATCGCCTCGAAAACTATCTCTGGCGCGATGAGAAGAAGAACAAGTCGTTTGTCGTCAAGCAGGGGACGAACGGGGCAAAGCGTGCTGTCTTGTCATATCGAGTTTTGGCGCAGACTGAGCGTTATATGTTATTGGAGATTAATTTGGAGACGGGGCGTCATCATCAGATTCGTTGCCAGTTGTCGGCGATTGGCTTGCCTATTAAGGGGGATTTGAAGTATGGCGCTAAGCGCAGTAATCCTGATGGAGGTATATCTTTGCATGCTCGTAGGGTGGACTTCATTCACCCTGTGAGCAAGCTGCCTATTTCTATCACGGCTCCTGTGCCTGATGATCCTTTGTGGAGCGCATTACAATCTTTATGCAATTGATGCCCGAAAAAAGTCTTACTTTTTTTGAAGTAGTGTATATATTTCTGCTGCTAAAAAAGAGAGGGGGTAGCGCATAAAACCTGCAACTTCATCTATGTCTTTCTCTGTAAAATTCGAGTTTTTCAATTGGTAATAATAAGTTGGGTGGCAACTTGCGTTGCCTATATCTTGCCAAGTTTCTATATTCCAACCTTTTTCTTTCGTTAATTCTTTTATATATTGGGGGTGTAAGGGCTTGCCTTTATATTTGGTATCTTTGGGGTCTTTTCCTTTGAAGAACTTGGCTATGTTTTTTTTCAACTTTTTTCCTTCAAATAGTGTTATGCAGAATGTGCGGTACAAGCAATCGGTTAATAATCGTACAAAGTGGTGTGCGCCGACTATATTCCCTGCTTCGCAAAGCGTTATGAACGCTTCGGTGTGAACTTGAGCATAGTTTTTCATTGTGTTTACAAACTTTTTCACTTCATCATCTACCGGTGCTAAGTCTGCGTTGTAAAAAGGGGATGAGAGGAAGAAGTCTAAATCCTTTTTCAATGCTTCTAATTGTGTGGAATGAGTCATTTGTTAAGTCGTTTTTGAGGTGAAATACGAGTCATTTATCGTTGATTTTCAGAATGATATGACTCGAGTGCTGAGTCGAAAAAGGCACGCCAAGGCGTGCCCAGTAGTCTAAGACTACTTCTTCGCGTTTTGCTCAGCAATTAACTTATCCAGGATTTCTTTCCCTTTCTTCAGGTTATCTAAATAACCCTCCAAAATCGAAATCCTCTCTACTATCCAGCTTTGCCATACGAACATATAGCTTTCGTCTTGTCTCTTTTTCGGCATCTTTTCACCGAAGAAGCAACAGGCTTCGCTTTGTTTTTTGGAAAAACTTGTAAGTGTCAGTACATTTGCTTCGCGTTGGTCGCCACCTCTGTCTTTGAAATAATCTTTCAAATTATTATTATTCATAATAAAAAAAAATAAAAAAATATAACATTTTGTGCACCACCTCTATGTTAGGTGTGGGGACGACCGCCTAAAGCACCAAAAAATCGACCATACGACCTTAATGTTATAAGTTTTTTCAAAGACCCCGCAAAATTACTACTTTTTTTTGACTCTACAAAATTTTTTCGTTTTTTTTTATTTTTTTTGCATTTTTCACTTGGATTTTCAGAAATTCATAATATAATAGGTGTGTGAGAAAAAATTTCATATTTTCACATATCACATATCTCCTACCATGTAGTATAGGAATAAGTAATGGATAGTTATACTTTTCTTTTTTATATCGGTAAGCGATGAGTGAAAATTTATGCGGTATCCTACACCCTGAAGTTAGGCTTTTTCAACAAAAAATTAAATTTTTTATTATGAGTAAAATTTACCCACGTTTCTGCATCGTGCAGAATTTCGGTGCGCCCAGACCTGCAACATGGGCTACTATTCAAGAGTTGATGCGTTCAACTCAAGTCAATAACATTTGCGCACAGATTGCTGCGCTTGATCCCTCTGCTGAGGACTACGACAAGCGAAAAAGTGCACTCAAAAAGCAATTACCGGCTATCACCGTGCACGCACAGCAGTTCTTCGATCAAAAACGATCAAACGATAGTGCCGTTTGGAATGGACTCGTATGCTTGGAATACGACCATCTAACGCCAGACGAAATCAATGCTATCCGCCTCACCGAACCACCCATACCCGGAATTATACTTTGCGGGAGATCATGTTCGGGAGCAGGTGTGTGGATGCTTATCGAAGTGCCTAATAACGACCACAAACTAATTCAATCCACCCTACAAGCTGTACACGAGGAGTACTGCCAAAGAATTCGAAACAAGACGGGCTTAGATATATCTCAAAAAGTAGATATTCAGTCGGATCTCGCCCGCATGCGTTTTCTTCCGAGATACGACTATATTTTTTGGAACAACGTTAAAGACTTCGATAACGAGACACAAGCGGAAGAACCATACTACAACATGTATGCTGACGTCATTGACCTCTGCGATACGTTTGAAACGCAAATTCCTATAGGAAAACGCAATACCACCTATAAGGAGTACATGCTTCAAGTAGCACAGAAAACCAATAACACGGCACTCATGCTTCGACATATTCCAGATCTTGGACTGAGTGAATAGGAGAGAATGGGACTGCTTAATTGGGGGAAGAACCATATTGAGGTCAAAACAACAAAGCAAAACACTACGAATGGTCTTAATACTAAGATGCAACCCATTGATGGTGAGGCTCTTCCTTTTCCGTATGTGCACAGCCCAAAGATTATTCAAACGCTAACGAATAACCTACCTAAACCATGGCAAACCAGTGCTGCTCTTTGCCTTTTACCTGCGTTGAGTGCGGCAGCGGGAGCACTATCTTATGATGATGGGAAACCACTTGCTTTCCAAGTCGCGTTGTATGGATTGCCTCAATCTGGTAAAACCGCTTTCTCGGCAAAACCTGCAACTATTGTGTAGGACTATATCTCTCTCTAGGACAACGAGTTCCGTCGTGCTATTGAGAAGGATAAAGAAGCTACCGATGAACACCATTGTCCACGATTGCTTGCCTTTACCGATACGAGTATTGTGCAGATGATGAAGTACTTGCAATATGCTAAAGACCAAACGGTCATGGCGTATGAAGGAGATCTTTCATCGGCGCTTACAGGAAGAGAGAGTGCTTTTCTCGATATTAAGAAGATTCTCCGAAAGGGATTTGATGGGGAGACATCCGTCATGGACTATAAGAACGAGACAGGATTTCGTGGAAGCATTAAGACCAGACTTTCGGCTTTGGTCGTCGGGACACCCAATACTATTTTCAACTATTTCAATGCGCAGGCTACCACGGAGGGAAACTCCAGACGTGTGATTCTCGTGGAGCATGAGATGATTATGAAGAACATCAAGCTCAAGGCTTACACTACTCAGGAGCTCGAATATATATATCAAGAGTTAGACTATTTAATGTCTTTACCAAAACAACTGGTTAAAAATCAATATATTGAACAAGCAGCTATTGAGTGGCGTAATGAGAAACAGAAACAAGCGGGAGAGGATCTTATTCTATGGGGAGCGACACAGACGCCTACGCAAATGTTTCTTAGAACGGCATATTTAATGTATGCTATGTTTCATTTTGATAATGCTATGGTCAAGAAGTGTTGCGCTATTGGAAAATGGGTAGCGGAGTATCAGTATCGCTCATATATTAATAATACATACAACGAACAAAAGGAGGAGCAAAAGAAGTTCATGCAACGTAAGGCGCCTTCTACTCAAAGCACACAGGAGCAGTTCAATCAGAACATGTATGCGGATCTGCCCACGGTCTTTACAAGACAAGATATTATTATGTATCGTCAAGATCATGATTATCCTCATGACTTTGCTAATACCGCCATCCTCACAAGATGGAAAAACGCAGGGCTAATCGCACCTACGAGTAACAAAGCATGGGTCAAAATACAAGATTCCATATCTAACATCTAAATCTAACTAACTATGGCAATTTTCAAACCGATGGAGTTAATCTCCAAACTTCGTGGTAAACTATGTTCCCATAGCGATCTCTATTTTGCTGAGCGCAATGGGACATAGTACACCGGTAAAATCTGTAATCCTTACACGGGCGAACCTACTGAGAAGCAATTGGCAATACGCAACAAGTTTGCTGAAACCATCGAAGCACTCAACGCCCTCACAGAGGAGCAAAAGGAAGCCTACAGAGAGGCATTCCGTAAACAAAAGAAATGCAAGACCCTTCGTGGCTTCATCTTCTCGCAATTGTATAACACTAATCTTTAATCATTAAACATTAACCCTTAACCCCTCCCACGGCATGGAGGATTCCGAACACGAGAGTGGATTAATTAAAGACAACGTTCTATTTTTTTTCTAAAGACAACTTAAACAACATCTGCGCGCGCCCAACATTGGCGCTTGCTAAGGTAGCATTGTTACCAACAATAAAAACAATTTGAGTTCAACAATGAAAATAATCCTTGCCGCTGAGCAATGTTGGCGAAGCGGAATAGTTGTTTGTGTTGTCTTTAATATAAGATATATCCTGTTTGTCTTCTTACTCTCCCGTTCGATTGCCGAAAGTATTATGGCAAAAGTAGAATATGCATTTCCAGTGGAGAAGATCCACGGTAAAGTGGCTAAGCACCACAAAATCGGCTTTGCTCATCGTGTAGCTTCCAAACTCAATTACACGCAGTCTTATGGTAAGCGTACCACTCCGGTCACTCAAACAGAGATGGATCATCGTGCTAAGTTTGCTGCTGTGTGTATTGCGACTAACGACCGCTTGATTGACCCAGAGCAAATGCCTATTGATCAAATGGCGTTTAAGGCGCAAAGCAAGTACAAGACCTTGCGCCAATATGTCTTCAATCAAGAGTGGCAATCATATAAAGGGTGATGTCCTCCAACTCACGAGAATATAACATCGCTCAGCGAATATAAATCGCTCTTCGCTTTTCACTCGCGAAGCAACACAACCTGCGCAATAGCGCACACAACCTCGCGAAGCGACACAACCTCCCAACGGGACACAACCTCCCAACGGGACATAACCTCCCAACGGGACATAACCAAAAAAGTGCAGCTCAATCGAACTGCACTTTTTTTCGTATATGAATAATCCTAATTACTCTTCTACTGCTGCTTGAGCTGCTGCCAAACGTGCGATTGGAACGCGGAATGGAGAGCAACTTGCGTAGTTCATGCCTACTTTAGCGCAGAATTTAACAGAACTTGGCTCACCACCGTGCTCACCGCAGATACCGGTACGCAATCCTGGACGAACGGCGCGACCTTTCTCTACTGCCATTTGAATCAATTGACCTACACCGTTTTGATCCAATACTTGGAATGGATCTACTTTCAAGATCTTTTGCTCCAAATATACAGGCAAGAAGCTTGCAATATCGTCACGGCTATAACCGAAGGTCATCTGTGTCAAGTCGTTGGTACCGAATGAGAAGTATTGAGCCTCAGTAGCAATACGATCAGCTGTCAATGCAGCACGTGGAATCTCAATCATTGTACCGATCTCGAACTCTACCTCTGTACCGTACTCAGCAAATACTTGCTTAGCAACCTTCTCAATGATCTCCTTTTGTTGGTGGAACTCATAGAGAATACCGATCAGTGGAACCATGATTTCTGGCATTGGGTTCTTGCCTTCGAGTTTCAACTCGCAAGCTGCGCTCAAGATAGCGCGTGTTTGCATAGCGGTAATCTCAGGGAAGGTGATACCGAGACGGCAACCACGGTGACCCAACATTGGGTTGTTCTCTGCGAGAGAATCTACACGTTGCTTGATCTCTTGTACGCTTACGCCCATCTCTTGAGCCATAGTCTCTTGACCACCAGCATCATGTGGTACGAACTCGTGCAATGGAGGATCCAAGAGACGGATATTTACTGGATAACCGTCCATAGCCTCAAGAATACCCTTGAAGTCAGCCTTTTGGTATGGGAGAAGCTTAGCAAGTGCTTTCTCACGACCCTCAGCGTCCTTAGAAAGGATCATCTCACGCATAGCAACAATCTTCTTATCCTCGAAGAACATGTGCTCTGTACGGGTCAAACCAATACCCTTAGCACCGAAGTCACGAGCTACTTGTGCATCGTGTGGAGTATCTGCATTGGTACGAACTTGGAGATTTGTATATTTGTCGCAAAGATCCATGAGCTCTTTGAAGTCACCGCTCAATTCAGCAGCCTTGGTAGGGATTTGACCTGCATAAACTTGACCAGTAGAACCGTTGATAGAGATGTAATCACCTTCTTTGTAGGTAACACCCTCAACAGTCAAAGTCTTAGCCTTGTAGTCAACTACGGTAGCGCCTGCACCAGAAACGCAGGACTTACCCATACCACGAGCTACTACGGCAGCGTGAGAGGTCATACCACCACGGGCGGTCAAGATACCCTCTGCAGCAGACATACCTGCCAAGTCCTCTGGGCTAGTCTCAATACGTACCATCACCACTTTGTGACCGTCTTTAGCCCATTCTTGAGCGTCGTCAGCGTGGAATACAATCTGACCGCAAGCAGCACCTGGGCTGGCTGGCAAACCTTGGGTGATCACCTTAGCAGCCTTCAATGCTTTAGAGTCGAATACTGGGTGGAGAAGCTCGTCGAGCTTTTGTGGCTCGCAACGCTTGATAGCAGTCTTCTCATCGATAAGACCCTCTTTCACGAGGTCCATAGCGATTTTCACCATGGCAGTACCAGTACGCTTACCATTACGTGTTTGGAGGAACCAGAGTTTACCCTCTTGTACGGTGAACTCCATATCTTGCATATCGCGGTAGTGGTTCTCAAGCTTGGTTTGGATAGCGTCGAGCTCTTTGTAGATCTCTGGCATAGCCTCCTCCATAGAAGGATACTTGCTAGCACGCTCTTCCTCGCTGATACCTTGCAATGCAGCCCAACGGCGGCTACCCTCAAGGGTGATTTGTTGTGGAGTACGGATACCTGCTACTACGTCCTCACCTTGTGCGTTAACGAGGTACTCACCATTGAAGAGGTTCTCACCTGTCGCAGCATCACGGCTGAAGCATACACCAGTAGCAGATGTCTCACCCATGTTACCAAATACCATTGATTGAACGGTTACGGCTGTTCCCCATTCATCTGGAATTCCTTCCATTTTACGGTAGAGGATTGCACGCTCGTTCATCCAAGAGCGGAATACAGCGCAAATAGCGCCCCAGAGTTGCTCTACTGGGTTGGTAGGGAAGTCGTGACCAGTTTGATCCTTGATAGCAGTTTTGAAGCGAGCTACGAGGAGCTTGAGCTCGTCAACGGACAAGTCCTTATCCAACTTCACACCACGAATCTCTTTTACCTCTTCGATGATAGCCTCAAATGGATCCATATCCTCTTTGTTTACTGGCTTCATACCGAGCACAACGTCACCGTACATTTGTACGAAACGGCGGTAGCTATCATATACGAAGTGTGGGTTACCAGTCTTCTCTACGAGACCAGCAGCTACCTCATCGTTCAAACCAAGGTTCAAGATGGTGTCCATCATACCTGGCATGGAAGCGCGAGCACCAGAACGAACACTCACGAGGAGTGGGTTCTTTGGATCACCAAATGTATTATTCATCAAACTTTCAATGTGAGCTACTGCTGCTTTCACTTCTTTGTCAAGAACCTCTACAATTTTCTCTTGACCTACTTCGTAATACTCGTTGCAAACATCTGTGATGATAGTGAAGCCTGGAGGCACTGGTACGCCCACCAAGTTCATCTCAGACAAGTTTGCGCCCTTACCGCCCAATGTCTCTCGCATTGAAGCGTTACCTTCTGCCTTACCGTTACCGAAGGTGTAAACACGTTTCTTGTTGTCCATGTCTTTAAATCTTTTTTATACTGTTAATAATTTAATTTTCAGCGTTTTATAGTATCCTTCACAATAAATAATTGGAGGGGCACTCCAAAAAGCCGACAAAAGTACTACTTTTTTTTGAAATATGCAAATAATATAATGCTTTTCGCTAAATTATTAATAATTTACCCTTATAATTTGCTTAATACACAAATTATTCGTACCTTTGCACCAAATTCGCGTTT
>JAZUCY010000021.1:0-55126 GCA_045639365.1 Paludibacteraceae bacterium | reverse complement strand
ACCAATATTCCTCACTGCTGCCTCCCGTAGGAGTTTGGACCGTGTCTCAGTTCCAATGTGGGGGACCTTCCTCTCAGAACCCCTACTGATCGTCGGCTTGGTGAGCCGTTACCTCACCAACTACCTAATCAGAAGCGTGCTCACCCATAATCCTTACGTTTCAAATGAAAGAGATGCCTCTATCACTCACATGGAGCATTAATCCAACTTTCGCTGGGCTATTCCCCGATTATGGACAGATTGCACACCTGTTACGCACCCGTGCGCCGGTCGCCACCAAATCAAGCAAGCTTGATTCGTGCTGCCCCTCGACTTGCATGTGTTAGGCCTGTCGCTAGCGTTCATCCTGAGCCAGGATCAAACTCTTCGTTGTAAAAAGAAATTAATTTTTTAGCTCAGAATAACCTAATCTATTGTGTACTTATTAACGGGAACCGTATAATAAATTTCGTATTACACGTTATCAGTTTCCCAATTGAGTATTTCTACTCTCTTGTACTACATCATTGATTAATCAAACTTTCAAAGATCACGGCTTGATTTCGGCTTCACTTTCGTTGTTTGCGAAATCGGCTGCAAAGGTACTGCTTTTTTTTGGACTGACCAAATTTTTTAGCAACTTTTTTCAAGATTTTTTGCTTTTCTCTGTAAGTGGCTGATTCTCAGCTTTACAATTTTTAAGCAGTTTCGCAGTCGTTAGTCGCTCACTTGCGTTCATTGCGAAATCGGCTGCAAAGGTACTGCTTTTTTTTGGACTGACCAAATTTTTGAGTAACTTTTTTCAATAAATTTAACACTTTCTTTGTAAGTGGCTGATTTTCAGCATTACAATTTTCAGTGTATTTCGCTGCCGTTAGTCGCTCGCTTGCGTTGAGCGCGAAATCGGGTGCAAAGGTACTGCTTTTTTGTGAATTGACCAAATAATTCGCGTATTTTTTTATGAGTATTGGGATTTTGATATATCCATATTGCAAAACACCTCCACAGACCTCTCTATACGCGCACGCGCATATATTAAATGTTCGCGCGCGCGTAGTAACAAAATGACAGATTGAGGGATGAATTATATGAATTTATTTGCCATAATCGTTTTTTTTTGCTAACTTTGCAGGCAAAATAGCATATCACCAGTGCCCCACTAAAACGAGGAACATTTACAAAAAACAAAAATTAGACAATATTAAGCCAAAAATTATCAAAATTATATTTCTCACTACCAAAATTGTAGAAAAATAACCAACATTATCCTACTATAAGTAAATTGTAGAATGGAATCAGTTCGCAAAAAAAATTTGATTTTAATGGAACAGCAATAATAGCATATAAATAACAAACAACCAAAATAACCATGAAGACACAAAAAATTCTTGCAGCCATAATTATGGCATTAGTGGTATTTACAAGTTGCTCCTACGAGCAAAGTCAGAAACCTCAAAACGTGATATACCTGATTGGTGATGGTATGGGATTTGGCGCAGTCAGTTCCCTACTCCTCTCCGTAGATGAAGAAACAGGATTCGAGATGGCTCCTGTGATTGGACTAAACGAGACATGTTCTGCCAATAACTATGTTACCGATTCACCTGCTGGAGGTACAGCATTGGCAACAGGAACACGCACATGCAATGGGTTTTTAGGTGTAGGTCCTGATAGTGTGCAGTTGGAGAGCTTACTAAAAAAAGCTCAAAAGATGGGCAAAAAGACAGGTATCGTAGTGAACACAACGTTGACAGAAGCTACTCCTGGTGCATTCTACGCAGGTGTAACATCGCGCAAAGAGAGTTACAAAATTGCGGAGCAGTTTACTGAAAGCGGTGTAGATGTGGCTATCGGTGCAGGATTGAGCGCATTTATCAATCGTCCTGACTCAGTGGATATGACCGCAGTGCTGATTGAAAAAGGATACGATGTATATTTAGATTGGAAGTCTGTGTTAAGCAGCAAGTCAGAGAAATTTGTCGGCATCTTAGAGATGAGTGATGTGCATCGCAGAAACAAAGCAAGAAACACCACCGCAAGTGCAGCCGATGGTGCTGAAGTTTGCTTGGCAGCAAAATTAGCGGCTGAAGCAGGCAACGAAGATACTACCCGATTCTCGGAACCAACTGAATATCTGGCAAAAGCGTGTCTGAAAGCAATTGCTCAATTGGAAAAGAACGCACCAAAAGGATTCTTCCTAATGGTAGAGAGTGCCATCATTGATGGCTATGGACACAACAATGATTCCGAGGGTATGATTGAGGAGATGCAAGAGTTTGACAAGACGCTGAAAGCATTGGTGGCATACGTAAAGGAGCACCCTAACACCCTATTGGTAGTAACAGCTGATCATAAGACTGGAGGAACAAATGTGGCATACCAAAGTCATGCGGTGAACGCACCCGAGGGACTGCACCTGAGTTTTAGCACCAAAGGACACTCGGGAACCGTGGTTCCAATCTTTGCATACGGCGCAGGAGCAGAGAAGTTTGCAGGGATATTTAAGAACAAGGAGATTCCAGGCGTGATAGAGGGGTTGATGAAGTAAGCAGAACTATACCTCCTACTCGCCCAAAGGGCTCGAGAAATCTAAATAATCTCAACTAAATTTCTGCGTACTCCGTAATAAATTGCCACCGCTCACATTCGTTCGCTGAATCGCAACTAAAAACAGAAGAAACAGCTGGTTGGGATCAATTCATATATAATAGCAGGTTGATGTCAATTGATATATAATAAAGGTGGGGTTGTGTTTTTATTGTTGTTACAATAGAAGAAGACAATATCATTAGAACAAACCACAAGGCGTGACAGAAGGAAGAAACAACGAAGCAAAGGAGGAACCAGCGAAGCGAAGGAGGAATCAGCGAAGCGAAGGAGGAACCAGCGAAGCGAAGGAGAAAACAACGAGGCGAGACAACAGAGGAGAAACAATGATTTTCGGCAACCATTAGTTGAACATTAGACCTCCTTGTCCTGACAGGCAGAAAAAAAAATTGCGCCATAAAATAAACTTTCGCGCGATTTTGTTGCAAATGTGCATTTTTTGTTGTACCTTTGTGCGGATTTTGTATATACGCTTTTGTGCAACAAGAACATAATACACATATAACCCACAACACCCCACCCACAACAGGTGAAAAAAGTGAGATTACCGCTACAAGCGATAATGCTCCTATACAAAGTAGTAAAACGCCTAAAAAAAGGCGCAAACTCCGTAAAGCATTCGCTATTATCGCTCTTTTGCTGGGTATTATTCTGCTGTTACTTGGTGGCAGCATGAAACTACTACAACACCCTAAAGTGCAAACATACCTCATCGGCAAACTGACTAATAGTCTCTCCGAAACACTCAATGCCGATGTACATATCAAACATATCTACTATCGTCCCCTCAACCACCTTACTATCGATAGTCTCTATATAAGCGACCAACAACGCGATACACTCGCCTTCATCGAAAAAACACATATCAACATAGATTTCTTGGCATTTGCCGATGATCGTCTGGACTTCACAGCCATTGAGTTACAACGACCATACATCCGTTTGCAGTCACTCAACGACTCTACCCTCAATTGTGATTTCCTTTTTACCAAGAAGCAACGACCTGACTCCATCGTCATGCCAAGAGTGAACATTGACCAACTGACACTCACAGACTTACGTTTCCGATACAACCAATATCTCGTTAGCGAACTGAACCTGTCGCTCAACATGCCCGTGCTAAGCAGCGACTCGATAGACATACAAATAGAAGAACTTACACTTGACGCCACAATAGATCAAATAGACGTCAATCTTCATACACGACTGCATGGCAACTTAGACTCCATAGTAGCAGATAAGATACTATTGACGTATCAAAACAAGCTCATTTTTGCAGGTGACATAGCCGTACATCACCCGACGCAACTAGATTCGCTCTACATAGAAGCCAATTGCACCGACCTATACGCCACCTACCATAATATAGAAGACGTACTCCAACAGTTGCATATCTCCCCCACTGTCCTCCCCAAAGAAGTAGCACGATTGGGCAACATACACTACCGCGGAGACATAGATGGCAGACTGCAACACACCAACCTACACGGTGTACTCACCACCGCATTAGGTGCCGTGAGAGTTGATGGATACGTGGAAGCAGACACTACCCTGCAAGACATAGACTTCTGCGGACACCTGTCCACCGATAGTTTTCAGTTAGGCAAATTATTGAACAATAAGGACATAGGTGCTATCGCTCTGCATGCCCACTTAGATGGAGAAATAGACTCTGCTCAAATGACGCAATGCATCGCTCAAGCGGATATACAACGCATAGAATACCGTGGATATACCTATCAAGACATTCACTTCGATGGCACCATGGGCATAGAAGAAGGCAAGGGAACACTGCTCATAAACGATGAGAATATCAATATGAGACTCCACGGATTAGCCGTCTGGGCAGAGCATGACAAAGTGTTGGATATTAACGCACGCATCAACCACTTCACCCCTCATGCACTGCACCTGACCGAACAATATCCCGAACTCAGTCTCAGCGCAATGACCTACATCAGCCTATTCACTTCTGGTAACCGTGAACAGATGTTGGATAATCTGTTCGGTTACATGATTATCGACACATTAACCATCAACAATGGCGACAAATACACCACGATGGAACAACTGAAATTGGATATCGAAAGCGAATGGCAAAACAAAGAAGCACACCACAAACTACACCTACAATCCGACTACCTAACAGCCGACATGTCAGGCAACTTCCGCTACAACACCCTACCCAATACTTGTCAGCGAATACTGCACAATTATCTGCCTAGTTTGGTAGCAGCACCGAAAAAAACAAACAAAAAAGCCAACCAACTGAACTTCTATGCATACTTCCGCGAGTTGAACGAACTAACGCAAGTGCTGGATTTGCCGATGGCTTTCCCGTCTTACCCTACCATCAAGGGCTTTATTGATGAACGCACCGAGCAAATAGGATTGCAAGCACATATTCCACACATACAAACCGATGGCACCCAGATAGATAACCTAACTGTGGCGGTGGATAATCACAACGACAGTCTAGATATAGCCGTCTATATGTACAATCGCTTGCCCAAACATAATCCTACCGCTGCGAAGATAGGCGACGTAAAAGCACGCATTCTACTCAATGCGCTCAATGATGATGTGGATATGAAAATCCTGTTAGAGAACACCGATAGCATTCGCAACGAAGGTACTATCCACATCTCATCACACTTGGGTCAAGAGCACAATCAGCCACTGCTGACAGCACATCTACACCCCACCAAAATTGTACTCAATGACTCGGCATGGACAATCAATGATGCCATCATCAACTATAGCGCAGCGACAAAGAGAGTGGAAGTCAATCACTTCGGTTTAAGTACTGATTATCAGTCTATAGCAGCTCACGGAACAGCTTCGCCTAATGCCGAAGACTCCATACAAATAGACCTACGCAACATCAACGTACAATATCTACTCGGCTACACATTGGCAGGCGAAGCTATCTCGTTACAAGGTCCATTGACTGGATGGGCAACGCTCTACGGACTATTCACACAACCCATGGTGGAAGCTCAAGTGGCAATCCCTCAAGCAGGACTAAACGGCAGCTATCTAGGCGATCTGACTGCCAATGCCTACTTAGACCGAGAAGAAAAGACCATCATCATCGAAGGTGAAGCCATAGACTCTACTAATCATCAAGTAGTCGAAGTGAAAGGCAAGGTGATACCTGCCAACAAATGGTGGGGACTGGATATACATTGCGACAGCGTGGACATTAGTCTCATAGACTTCTGGACACACACCTTCTTCAGCAATCCAAAAGGACGCGCCTTTGGCGATCTGCAAGTATTTGGACAAGAACGACAGACCTGGGTAACAACTGCCATGTACGCAAAAGATGTTGAACTCACCGTGCCCCAGATAGGTGCTACGTTCTACTTCAGTGACTCCGTCTATATGGACTCCACCGCCATTAGAATCCCGCAAGTCAATCTACGCGATGCAGAAGGCAACAGGGGTATATTCAGCGGATCGATTACGCATACCAATTTCCAGAACTTTCACTATGACCTCAACGCACAAGTAGATAACCTCTTAGCCCTGAACTTACCATACGATCCACAAGCTATGTTCTACGGTCGAGTATATGGTTCTGGCAACGTGAATATCAAAGGCGATGACTATGTATGTCGCATAGGTGTGAATGCCCGCACGGAGGCTAACTCTAAGTTCTACCTGAGTGTCAATACGGCTTCGACGGCATCAAATGCCTCGTTTATCCAATTTGCTCAGCCCGATACAACCAATCGCTCGCTACTGAACCTGCTGAACGCACCAGCAGAGCAAGTTACAAAAAGTCCCCAGAAACAAGCCAAACTGCTGCTATCCCTGCAATTGGAAGCTACTCCCACAGCTGACATCAACATTAAACTGGGTGGAGATGATGGTATTCGCGGACGTGGCGAAGGTAATCTAAAAATCACCTACGATGACTCAACCGAAGATGTACAAATGTTGGGTACATACACCCTACAATCAGGTATATTCTCCTACTCATTGGGTAATATCGTGCGTCGTTCGTTTGACATTGCCGAAGGTAGTTCTGTGACATGGAGTGGCGATGCCCTCTCCCCTACCGTGGACATCACGGGACGTTATCACACAACAGCTTCGCTACGCGATCTATTCGGCAGTGAAATATCGCAAGCTGCCACCAACCGCACATCGGTGCCCGTAAACTGCGTACTACATCTGACAGAACAATTGTTTAACCCTATGCTGACCTTCTCCATAGAACTGCCACAGTCAGATGAGTCCATTCAGAGTCAAGTCAATTCGATCATCAACACCGACGAGATGTTGATGAGGCAGGTGCTATATCTATTGGTATTCAACAGATTTTACACCGCAGATTATTTGCAAAACACACAACAGAGTGTGGGACTCAACGAGACCTACTCCCTACTCTCGTCAACGATTACGAATCAAGTCAATTCGTGGTTGAGCAAACTGACTGATGTCTTCACGATGGGCTTTAACTTCCGTACTGACGGTGAAGGCGAGAGTGCTAGCCAAGAGTATGAAGCAAACTTCCAGATACAACCTATCCGTCAGTTAGTCATCAATGGCAATTTTGGCTATCGCTACAATGACTTGAGTAACCGTCCATTCTTTGGCGATTTAGATATAGAATATCTACTCACACAAAACGGCAAACTCCGCGCTAAAGCATATACGCACACCGTGGACAAATATTCGTTGCGCCAAGCCAATACCGTACAAGGCTTGGGTCTGGTATTCAAACACGACTTCAACTGGAAGCGAAAAGAAAAAACTATCAGGCCAAGGAAAAAAAGCAAAAGCGAAAAAAAATCAAACGACCACAATAACGCCTCAAAAAAAGAATAGTTTTCCATGTTAATCAAATGCTACGGAGCCGCGCCACAAGGTATTGACGCCGTGATTGTTACCATAGAGGTGCACGCTGTGCCTGGTTTTGAATTTACATTAGTAGGTTTACCCGACAACGCCGTGAAAGAAAGCCATGAGCGTATCGTGGCAGCACTCACCGTTAACGGCTACAATAAACCTCGCCATACCTTGACTATCAATATGGCTCCTGCAGACATCAAAAAGGAGGGTGCCGCATACGATTTGCCGTTAGCTATCGGCATGTTGGCAGCAGAAGAAGAAGTCAAGACGCAAATGCTTGAAGATTATCTTATCATGGGTGAGTTATCTCTGGATGGTTCACTACAACCTATCCAAGGTGTACTACCCATAGCATTAGCAGCCCGAAAAGCTGGTTTTAAGGGTGTTATCTTACCAGAACAAAATGCACGAGAGGCAGCAGTAGTTGAACATATTGACATATATGGACTGAATAACATACAAGATGTTATACGCTTTCTCAATGGCACACAAGCATTTGCCCCCACTCGAGTAGATACGGCTGCTGGGTTTCGGTTACATGCCTTTAACGCTGATCTTGACTTTTCAGACGTGCGTGGTCAAGAGAATGTACGGAGAGCTATGGAAGTGGCAGCAGCAGGTGGACACAACATGCTGATGATAGGTCCTCCAGGTGCAGGAAAAAGTATGCTGGCAAAACGATTGCCTTCCATCTTACCCCCTCTCACACTCGAGGAAGCATTGGAAACAACGAAAATATACTCAGTAGCAGGTATGATGGCGCGCCGCAAAGAGCAAAATGGCATGAATAGTGCGCTCATCGTACAACGTCCATTCCGCAGTCCACACCATACAGTGACAGATGTAGCTCTTGTAGGCGGTGGTAGCAATCCACAACCAGGAGAGATCAGCTTAGCCCATAATGGGGTTCTGTTTCTTGATGAATTGCCTGAATATAAACGTAGCGCATTAGAGGTAATGCGTCAGCCATTGGAAGATAGACATATCTGCATCACTCGCGCGAAACATAGTGTGGAATACCCCGCAGGATTTATGTTGGTAGCAGCTATGAACCCATGTCCATGCGGACACTATGGCGAGAATAACCCTGCACATCCATGTACCTGTACCCCCGCACAGATACATCGATATATGAGTAGAATATCTGGACCTTTGTTAGATCGTATTGATATACAATGTGAAATACAACCTGTTCCTTATAACTTGCTTCGTGACGAGCAGCCCAGTGAAAGTAGCGCAACTATCCGCGAGCGTGTTATTCGCGCACGACAGATCCAACAACAGCGTTTTGCAATATATAACCAAACCGCTAAAACACCTATTCACTGCAATGCACAAATGCCTCCAAAATTAGTACGAGAGTACTGCCAATTGGATGCACAAGGCGATAAGTTGTTAGCATACTCAATGGACAAATTGGGTCTTTCCGCACGTGCATACGATCGAATACTAAAAGTAGCTCGCACAATAGCGGATTTATCAGGATCCGAAACTATTGCAGCGAGCCACCTTATGGAAGCCATCTCCTATCGCAATCTTGACAGGAGCGATTGGCTGAGATAACTGCTTGAAAATTATAGGGCTAAGCGAAGACCAATATCCATTACTCTTACCCCAGCATCTTGTCCGTGTCGCACTGAGATACGGCAGTTCTTCATATCGTGTGCCCAACTACCACCACGGATAATACGAAGATTCGTATCCGACTCAGCTGGTCCTGTAGGATTAATCTGAGAAACTGCCTCGTAGTTTCCATACCAATCGTGACACCACTCCCAGACGTTACCATTCATATCGTACAGACCCAATTCGTTCGGTAATTTGAGACCTACAGGGTGTGTCGTTTTGAGGCTATTACCATTATACCAAGCGACATCGTCAGCCTTATTTGATCCTGCACACTTGGTACCCTGAGTACTCGTACCTCCACGAGCAGCGAACTCCCACTCTGCCTCCGTAGGAAGACGGAAAGTGACACCAGTCAGTTTGTTAAGTCGTTTAATGAAGACCTGACAATCTTCCCAACTAACATTCTCCACAGGATTGGTGGGCGCATTCTCAAAATAAGCTGGCACAGAGTCCATTACTGCTGCCCACAAAGCCTGTGTCAC
This sequence comes from Paludibacteraceae bacterium, assembly GCA_045639365.1. Lineage (GTDB taxonomy): Bacteria > Bacteroidota > Bacteroidia > Bacteroidales > Paludibacteraceae > Colicola. Next base: position 45,566 of record JAZUCY010000021.1, on the reverse strand, counting down.
CTCTGTTTGTCCGATATAATAATCACCGAGAGTAACATAGTGCTTTGGCTTTTCCCAAACATAAATCTCCGTACCTTGCTCAGCAGTCGCACCCATAACAAATGAACCACTTGATACTTTGACCATAGTGAAAGAGACATCACGTATTTCGAAACGAAGGGTAGGTTCTTTCATATTAACTTCGACTGTCTTGACAGGGATATTCTCCAAATCGTTATCAGCTCTCACCAGTCGGAAACCCAAGTCAGCAAATGCCTCTTCGACCGCATAACCATTGCGGAATGAAACACGGTTCGTGCGACTTGGAAGCATAGCACTACCACCTCGTACGACACGATATACACCTGAAGTAGGTCCTTTAGGATTGGTTAGCGCATCCCCTTCGTAGGAGCCAAACCAATCTTGGCACCACTCGCGTACATTACCACTCATATCATAGAGACCCAACTCGTTGGGTTGTTTCTGTCCAATAGGTTGCACCTGTCGTTCGCTATTCTCCACATTCCATGCTACATCATTGACATTATCCGAGCCAGCATACTTGGTTTTGTTCGTAAGCTGTCCACCTCGAGCAGCATACTCCCATTCCGCTTCGGTAGGCAGACGGAAATTCTGCTCTGTTAGTTCGTTGAGTTTAGCAATGAACAATTGGCAATCTTCCCAAGTTACATTCGTCACAGGGTTGATACTATAGGTCGTATCTACACTAGGGTTGGTCCCCATAACTGCTTGCCATAGGGCTTGTGTGACCTCGGTCTGGCTAATAGCATAGTCGGAAAGGGTTATCTTGCGCGTAGGACGCTCGCCTCCCAATGCATCAGCACCTTGCTCAGGCGTACCTCCCATGGTGAAAGTTCCACCTCCGACAGGCACCATACTAAAGGATACACCTGCCACCTCAACGATATTGGCAGAATCGGTCATTTGAGGGGCTACAGGAACGGTCTTCTCTGATTGACCCATAGACACTTGCTCATTGGAGATAGAAGTGAGTGCCAAGCGTAAACCGATATTATAGTTGCTGAAAGTAGGAGTGTGATGATTTCGTTGCGATACACGCGCGTAGCGTGCATCAAAATACCAACTACCTCCACGATAGACCTTATACGAGCCACTCGCTGGTCCTTTGGGATCTTTCTGATTAGACATCTCATAGTCACCATACCAGTCTTGACACCACTCACAGACATTACCACTCATGTCATAAAGTCCTAATTGGTTAGGAGCCTTCATTGCTACAATATGCGTAGTTTGGAGACTATTGCCAACAAACCATGCAACATTATTAGGAATACTATCTCCTGCATACTTATAACTGATCGTATCAGCACCTCCACGAGCAGCAAACTCCCACTCAGCTTCAGTAGGAAGACGGAATGTTTGACCCGTTAGTTGATTTAACTTACGAATGAATACCTGACAATCCTCCCAACTAACATTCTCTACTGGATTAGACAGATTAGATGGGAAAGAACTTGGATTAGTACCCATCACAGCCTGCCATAATGCTTGTGTAACCTCCGTTTGACCCAAATAGAAATCAGAGAGAGAGACTTGATGAATAGGAATCTCATTGTTGTTCATATCCTCACGTTGCTCTGAGGTGGCTCCCATAATAAAGGTTCCAGCCTCCACCTTAACCATTCCAAAGGAAATATCCTTCACCTTGAAGACGTGCATGTTGGCAGAAGAATTGTTGAATAAAGACATATTCGCATGTGAAATGTCGCCATCCATCTGATTCAACGAATAGGTTACGACATTGTCTCTATCCTCTTCAATAGTTACTAATTGATCGTTGTATGTATATCCATCTTTAGCGACACGCACACGATGTTCTCCCACCAACATCTTGTTGAACACCATAGGAGTAATACCTTTTTGCTCATTATCAATCCAAATCATCGCATCTATAGGATCTCCATCAATAATCAAAGCGCCATATTTGGGTGTAGGATTATTTAAGGTATAGGCTACATTGGCATCACCCTCCGCAATAGTAATGGTAGTAAATGCAGAATTATGACCTTGCAGACGTGTCTCTACGATATATTTTCCATACTCTAACGTACCACTCCACTCTCCTTTACCTAATTTACGTTCATCAATATAGATATCTGCCATAGGAGAAGTTGTAAAGGTAACAGACGAATAATTTGACGTAAGCACAGGTCGTATCATCGTGTTTTCTGCCTCGCGAATTGTAACCATGGCAGAATAATTCTTATATTTTTCCTGCTGAACAGTCAGTATATATCTACCCGTATTGAGTTCTGCACGTTGAATAGGAACAACACCTAATTGTATCGTCTCATCGGTATCTACGTTAGTAGCAAAAACATAAGCCCCATACATTTGGGTATCTCCATCAACGCTCAGCCAACCAAACTGAGGGCGCAAAGAAACTTGCACTTCGTTGGACTGAGGCAATACTACGAAACTATTATCTTCGGTATAATGCTGACGTGCAGATACACGATAGCGATACGTACCACAATTAATCATCTTGCTTGCCACACCATTTACCACTGGCCAAAACTCTTTTTTCCCGTCCACAAACACCTCTACCACAGCATGATTAGGAGAGACATGGAACTGAAATTTTTGCCGACTTTGGGTCATAAATTGACCATACATATTGTCCATCAGTGGTATATAATGCACACGTCCATAATATATGGTATTGGATGTCAAAGAAGGATTCTCAATAATGATTTGGGCAGCACAACCATCGCCACAAGTCAATTCTACGCGACGCGCACGCTTAGGAATCAAGAATAGCAACTCATCACTTGCGCTTCGATCAACAGCCTCAACTGCAGTTTGCGTACCCAAATTTAAGCCCAGCATCTGCTTGGCTTGCGTAATCTCCTGCGTTGTGCCATCTAACCCGACACGAACCACTACAAAAGGGAAGGTGTCATCTAATGCAGGTTTTTTCCAATTATCAAATTTCCCTACATAGGTATCTAATACCGTAGTATTCTGCAATTGTTGAAAAGGTTGTGTCACAACAAGTGACTGGGCGAAATTAGTTGTAGATATACCAACTAACAATAAGAACAATAGTAAGCGTTCTCTCATGATAGAATATATAATAGAATATTAATTTTGGAGACTCATTGAAGTGGAATCAACAACCACTGTAGTAGGTTGCAATTCAATATGTAGTTCTCGTGACTCATCGGATACTGTGATCTGTCCTTCTTGTGGTTCATAGCCCTCAGCCGTGACGCGATAGTCGTATGAACCATGATTCAGCATCTTGTATGCCACATTATTTTTCGATGTCCAAGTTTCCCAGACTCCATTCACATTCACACTCACGATAGCGTTAGCGGGATTGAGACGGAATTTGAAAAATTGTCGCATGACTGTTTCCGCTGATTCGGTAGTCTTTGCGACGATAGCCTTGGGTTTGTAATGTACTCTACCCAAGTATATTGTATTGCGTTGCAATGGAACGGAACCGTCCCATATCATTTGTTGTGTACATTCCGCTCCACAAGTCAAATAGATAGTACGTGCAGCAATAGGCACTAAGAACAGCAATTCATTTTGCATGGCCTTATACACAGAGACTTCCATTCCCAATTCACCTAAATCTAAGTGTAATAATTGTTTAGCAGCAATAACCTCATGGGCATTACCCTCTAATCCAACACGAATAAGCGCGTATGGAAACCCATCTGCTTTTTCCCACGAGCCAAATTGATTTTTGTATGATGCCAATACCGAACTATTAGGTATATCTTGAAAAGATTGTGTAATAGTTAAAGATTGCGCAGAGGCGAATAATGATAAAAATAAAAAAGCGTTTAATACGAGTAAAAGTTTCTTCATCTACTATCCTGATTATGGTTAATCAATCACTATAATTTTAGGAGTTGCTCCTACGTAGTAAGTCATATTGCGTCCGATAGGACCATTCTTCAAGGTGGGATCGCATACCATATAGCGTTTGTCGTTATACATAACAAACTCACCTGGTTTCTCTTCTATGGGGATATGCACCGCTGTCAATAAATGCTCAGGATTATCAAAATAGAGCAACAACACGTCAAGATTTAAGACTTCTCGCACCAATATTGAGAACAAAATAGCTTTATCTTCGCAGTCTGAGTTGGGATAAAAGAGTGTCTCTGAGGGGAAAAATACGCGATCATGTCCCCAAACATCATCGTCGTACGCGTAGGGAAATCCTGTTTGTACCCAGTTGAGCAGTTTTGCTACAGCCTGCCATGGAGAAAGGCCCTGAACAGCCTCCTGCGCTTGTGGATAAAGTGCGCTTTTAGTGATGGAATCGAGAGGTGTATTAACACCAATGAGCCATTTGCTACTTTCGTCACCAAAAAACAAACGACCAGCAGGATAGTCTTCGAAAAACTGGATAGTATTCTTATTGACTTGGTATGACAGTGTACAGCCCTTGGCTGAGGTTACCACTAAAGTGTCCGACATTTCATAATCCATTCGTTGTTCCTCTGCGATGAGGAGAGAGAATCGTTGCTCTTTCTCGTACCCCACATCGCTAATATAGAAAGTCCCTGAGAGTCGGCTATCTAAAATAAAATAGCAATCATCTTCGAGCATGACCTTCTTCATACCATAAATCTCATGATGGCTGGCAAAAAGCATAAACACATATTCCTCTTGGAATGCCAATCGTATCTTATATCCAGACTGCGCCATCATATAAGAAGCAAAGATAACCGCTTCGTTGGTATCGCCATAGCGTTTTTTGGATATAGATTGTACGAGTCTAATATATGCCCAGTCGCAGAGTTTCATTTCTGCACGATGTTCAAGACAGGATTTAATGGTAACGTCAAATCGGCTTGGCACGATAGTATCGGCTATTTGCTCCCAAAGACTCGCAATACCCTCTTCATCAACACGTTCCAAATGAAGGTCAGCATCCAATGGGAATGCTACTGATACCAATGTGCCATAAAGGGAAACACTCACGAGTTCAATATCCTCCTCTAGTGGCTCAATGTTCGCCATTGGTTGCGCTTGAGGAGCTGGTTCAGGGATATGCACCACTTCTTCAATCTTGATTTCAACTGCTGACGTGTCTGGCGCAGGCGCTGTCAAAGTATCAAGAAGCGGAGATATGGTGTCCAACGGGAGAAACGCTGTAGAATCTGGTGTTGCATTTATGGTATCACATTGAGGTAGTGGTACTTGTGCTCTAATTTCCGCAATCAATCGCTCTATATCTTCAATAGAATCCACAACGAGAACGGTGTCTATAGTAATAGTGAAGACGGTGTCTTTGTGTGTAGGTAATGGAGATGTTACGTCCAAGGTGACATCATCATAGGCTTTAGTATCTAACTCTGGAGAGAGAATTTCGGCTTGATATTGCTTTAGTGTGACTGAATCTTTGCGTAGTGTCTCTTGTACTTCGTCTAGCACCTCGTATTGTTTCCACTTGTTGCGCAACTGACGCACATAGCGTTCGTTCTGCTTACGGCGGAACTCATCGAAGCGTTTCTGTTGCTCTGAACGCTTTTGCTCATAACGTGCTCTTCTCTCTGCACGACGTTCTTCAAAGCGTTTGCGCATATCGTTTTGCGCATGCGCTGTACCTACCAGCATGAGCAACATTAAAAATAGCGATAGGAATCTTTTCATTGCCTTACGATTTTTAAGTGATTAAATTGAAAAAAGAGGGGAGTCTCACACGGAGACACACCCTCATTATTATAGGCAGTGATTATTCAGCCACTTGCATGCTACCGGTCTTCATTTCAGCAGCTTTTTTCTCAGCAAATTTGCGGAACTCTTCGCGATTAAATTTCACATCCTTACCGCTCTCCTCAATTTGCTTCATAATATCGTCAATGATTTGTTTCTTAGGAATTGCAATCGCAATCCAAGACTCGTAGAGTCCATCCTTAGAGACAAACATTTCCTCACATGTTTGCAACGCATCGTTGAGGTTTTTCTCAATCAATGTCTCAAACTCGCTCTCGAATACACCTTCTACATCAGAAGCTTTAGCATTGGTACGCAAATTACCGTTGTAGTCAGAAGTCAAACCTGATACAAAACCGCCTAACTTCTCATGTACCATAGATTTAGCATTCTCCAATGCTGCACGACGTGCACTTTGTTGGTTTGCAGCCGATGCTGTACCCGTAGCACGGAAATAATTAGCGTCATCAAAACCTTCTTGTTTACATGGAACCTCCACTTTTATGCGTTCGAAACCATAATCAACAATTTTTTTCTTACTTGCGCAACCTGCGCACAATGCTAACACGAGCATTGACAATAGAATCTTTTTCATTTTGATAATTATTTAAAGTTGTAGTATCTTCTGCTTACTCACTTCTTAGGCTTTTCGGCGAACTCCTATATATCTTTATTGAAATTTCTCCATTCCACGAGTGAGCAAATCATACTCCTCCATAGAGAATGGTTGTACGTTTTCATCAATCTCAGGTTGCCACATACGAACGCGAATCAGAGGATTCTCGCGGTCGCTTGTATCAATCAACAGGAACAAATAACCATGGTCACCATAATTGTTGGAGAAATAATCTTGCACCAAACGTACACCAAAAGTATTCGATTGCTTACTTGAATCTATGGTTGTACCACCGAACTTGATATTAATCCACTCCTTAGAATTAAAGGAGTTTTTCAGTCGCTTGATATAATGCTCCTTGGACATGCGTGTATATAATACATTGCCACGTATCACCTGATTGTCCATAGTATTTTGGATATTCTTAAACTCGGGTGACTGTTCCGTAGTGCGCAAGACACGACCTGTGATAATGACAGCATCGTCTGAGAATATGGACTCAATGTACTCAAGTCGTTTCAAAGCAAAAGCGGTCTTATAATTCTCCAAGAAGTTGATGAGAGTCAAGCGAGAGAGCTCATCTATACCATTATCGCACATCACGTTACGAGCAGCAACCTCCTCTAAGGCAAATTGAACACCATCAATAAGGCCATAGTTATTGAACGTAAATACTACATTTTCCAGTTGTTGCTTGCTCTTAGGGAAAGAGAAATTCATCGGAATACTACGACATTGTACATCTGTTCCTATACGCAGGTAGCGACAAGCTTCAGTGGTGATTATGCGCGCATTACCGTATGACATAAGGCGTTCGAATTGCGAATATCCATTTTGGGTAAATAACGGATATACAGATTGATAGTTCTTTGATTTGATAGCTTCGCATACTTGCAGGATTCTGTTATGATAAGTAACTGAATCCGCAACTCTGTGGGCATCATCTTCCACATTCGCTGCCACATAGTTTTGGGCGATATTGGTAGAATGTTTCATAGATGCGACACTACTTGATTGACCTATTCGAACGGTTTTAGATACCACGGACACCAGTGTTTCCGCACTACTATCGTAATTTAAGTCTTTGGCATATTTTTCAACTAAAGCAGGTAACTCAGGATCAAAGTTGGCCTCATCCGCATAACGATACTCGGTACGAACACGTATCATGTTTGGTCTATTGCTCTCTTGCAACACAACGCTCGACCAACCATTTGCCACAGGGAACAAGTCGCTCCAGCCCATATTGTCGTTGTAAGAAAAGTTCAAATTTGAAATGGGCTCATTCTTGTAGCGGAAGCTCAATTGCATTTCGCTATTGCTACCTGGCAAAAAGCCATCACATATCACTTGGATATTCTTGAGAACTTCCGTAATCTTGGTGTTCAAATATGTATTAGCACTGATTTCACGCTTAGATACTTCATCCTCCACAGTGATATGTCCGTTGTCCTCTATGTCTCTCAGCAGCAGTTGGGCTGCATAGAAGTAGCGCAAGGCATCACCCACCATCTGCTTATCCAACAGCGAATTACCTGTTTGGATATACTCATGTATTTTACCCTCTCTTGCTTTACCAGAGTTACCCTCAGATGTAAATAATTGTATATTGATACGTTTTGTCAATTCTTTTGAATCTTCTTTAAAGCGCTCCACCGCGCGAGTAGATGCGTATGAACTCATAAAACGGATTATCAAATCAAGATCTTCCATTTGCTTTTTCACACGAGTCAAGATGGCTTTTGCCTCGCCCATATTACCATCTGCCACGTAAGTCTCTGCATTGTCAACCAACGCAAAGTACGTATCTAATCCTTCTTGTACCTCGTCGCTATATTTTTCAATTATCACATCTCTTTTGATATACGCAACAGCATATCCCATATTCTTGAAACAATGAGAATCTGTTTGTATCATTTGTATCAACATGCTATCCTTCAACACCAAATTATCTACCAGAGATTGTTTTGCATACGCTTGTATTTGCGACTTGAAGGTCATTTCATCAACATCAGATGGTCTTTCCACATCTTCAAATTCAGAGAAATAGGTATCCATTTCATACATGCTCCAATGAGAGGGTCGCAAGTTCATTTGTCCCGCATAGTCATCGCCATCATTGCCACAACTGCGGTACTCCTCAAAATGAGGATCCACGTTACCTGCATTAGCCACTTGGCAGAGTACGTACACGCGAACTGCACCATTCTCCAAACCTTGACGATAGTGACATACTGGATTAACTGGAATCCTCCATTCTGTAATTTTGCTCTCCAAATTACCTGTGCGAATAGCTGTTTCAATTTGTGTAGAGTTATACCCCAAGCCCAGTGACAGAATAGCATCTTGCAACACATGAGCCAAAGCCTTATTAAAAGCTTCTTCTTCAGTGGCAGCAGTAGCATCTTCCTTTACGTAACGATAGTTATCATTGCTAGCCTTGGGTAACTGGCGCAACCAACGAGGAGGTGCTGCCGAAAGACTCAACGTAGAAAAAAGTAATACAACGCATCCTAATACACGAAATAAACGACTAAATGATGTAAATAGTGTCATGTCTTTTTTTTGTAAATTAACCTGTTTTTGTTATTTATAAATTTATGTTCTCAAATTATAGTTTTCAGTACCAAAACGTACGAAAGTGCAAAGGTACAAAAAAATTAACATATACGCAAATATTTGCTAATAAAAATGAAATAAATTAGTCTTCATACTCATAACAGCCTGCATCGGGTCGTATTTTTCGCGGAATTCCCAAGCGATCATACGGGAAATGCGATGCCATTACTGAATCTGCCACACCACGAGCTGGCGATAGCGAATCTAACTGAAAATCATAGTATTTATACTCTTTGTACAAGTAATATACATTGCGGAATACCACCGAATCCGAATCTGTCGCATAGACATTTTGTTGCGCAAAAGTTTCTGATAGAGAGTCTGCACGAAGATAATTACCGATAAACTTACCCTCATAGTAATCTGGCAGGGGTGTTGCCACTACTAAGTTGTTCTTCCTTGCGCCTGTGATAATACAGTTGTAAAAGGAGGATATCGTGGGGGCAGCGTTTTTGCTCAAATTATTGATATACACCGCAGCCACATCTTCGCGGATTATATTGTTATGGATATTAATAGTGGTATATGGATATCCAAAGTAGGAGGCAATAGTGTTATGTGCAAAATTATGCTTTCCACCCGCCAAATAGACACAGTAGGAAGCACAGTTGCTAATCTCTGTATTCACCACGGTTGCATCTACATTTTGCAGTACCAAGCCATATATTGAGTGATTGTGAATACGTCCATTAGAGAGTGACATTCGCGGACGTTTAGTCGTGCTTTCTGACATAGCATAGAGTCCGATTGCCCCAGACAGAATATCCACATAATCAAGGTTATAAGTAGGAGTCACCATATCTGCCAAATGTACCAAGTACAATCCATTCCACTGCCCAGAAGCGACACGATATGGTACGGAATCAAAGAGCATATCTGTTCTATCACCACGGATAACAATAGGCTGCTCTTTACTACCATTGGCAGTCACATTACCATAGACATATATCATCGCACCCGAGTGCATGTAGAGGGTTGCCCCCTTCTCTATCACCAAGTTACCTGCCACCACGAGGGTGTCGTAAATCAGATATGGTTTCTTATTCTCCAAGCGCAGATTATAGCTATCCCAACGTCCCTGTTCACCACGGATTATTTCCACATCTTGTCCGTATGCCTGAAGATAGACTGCTTGCGGTTTTTGATTGACATAAAACACTATGCTATCCTCCACCAGCACAGGGTTATTGACATCCAGGGGATCAATCTCTGCTCGCACAAATAGAAAAAGACTATCCCCACCACGCAACGTAATATCGCGCATGTTCTCTAATTGATTCTCACCATCCAGATTGATAAAAAAGGATTTTCCATTTTTTACCTCTACGCGGTCAATAAGTAGCGCATTTTTATGGGGGTTATATACCATCATACGCTTGGTAGAGGAGCCCATATCTGTGAAAACAGTATCAAAAAGTAAGGAATCGTGGGAGAATGTCAATTGCAAAGTAGGATTATCCGACACTATATTATCTTGACAAGCAGCCAAACCCATGCACAGTAAGAAACAGCACAAGGTTACGCGTTGCCACAGAAAAGACCATATTGTTGATAATCTACGCATCACTCAAAATTAAACACCAGTGAGATTTGTTGATTGGTCAAGCATGAAAGTGCGTCCGTATAGAAGTAATCGCCAGCTGGTAATTGCCACTTCTCTTTTTCGCAATCGGCTGTTGGGGTTAGTACATTGTTGAAACCTATGCGATAGCGCAGTTCAGGAGCGAACTTAAACCATGGACAATAGAAGTCGCAACCTATTCCTACTTCGAAGAAGTAGTCTATCGTCTTTTGTAAAATCACTTTGTCCTTTTTTCTACCCAAGTCGAAACTCACACCGCCTCCTATTGTCACATACGGGCGGTAGTTTACCTCGCGTTCTGCTGACCACTTAAGATAGAGCGGAAGGTCAATCGGGAGGCATAATACGGAAGGTTTGTTGGTGTTACAAGTGGTACCACTGATTAAAGTATCAGGTATGTGATAACTCATATAGGTGATAGTACGTTCGCCAAAGTGCATACCTGGACAGAAACGTAGATCCAAATAACGCGTTAATCGCAAGTCAGCGATGAAGCCTACAGAGAAGCCCACACCCATGTTCGATGAGCGCGCATGAAAGACACTATCATGTCCATGTCGAAACTCTTGTAACAAGCTATCTGCTTCTTCCACGCCGTATGATAAGAAGTCCATACCCAAGGAGAAACCAAAATGCAATGGTTTTTCATCTACGTATGGGTTATTCTGCGCCACAACTCCCCTACCTCCGATTAGGAGGAGGAGGCACAATCCATATTTCAATAACTTACTATCCATTCCTTATATATATTTATACTTCATTATCCGCGCTGTTAGACCTTACGCCTATCCACTCCACTGCTTGCCGATAGCCATCTGTACCTTGCCCTATCACGCTATATGCACATACATCGGTCAGCAGGCTCACACGTCTAAACTCCTCACGCTGAGTAATATCCGACACATGCACTTCTACTACGGGTATTGTACTACATGCCACGGCATCGCGCAATGCTACGCTGGTATGCGTATATCCTCCTGCGTTCAGCACGATACCATCTGTCTCGCCTATCCCTTTCGCGCCAAACTCTTGTACCCAATCGATTAAATCGCCCTCATGGTTCGACTGGCGATATTCCAAATACACATCGGGATATGCACGCTGAATATCCAGCAGCACTTGTTCCATGCTGCGTGTACCATAAATCGCGGGCTCTCTTCTGCCCAACAGATTCAGGTTCGGACCATTCAGTATCACTATCCTCATTGCCTTATCGCCTTATCGCATTCCCGTTACTGACAACAGAAACTCATCATTGTCGCTTGTACGCTCCATGTATGTTTTGAGTTTCTCCATTGCCTCAACGCTGTTCATATCGGTCAATTCTTTGCGTATCATCCACATTCGGCTCAGCACATCTGCTGGTACTAACAAGTCATCGCGACGAGTAGAAGATGCTGCAATATCCACCGCAGGGAAGATTCGTTTATTGCTGAGTTTACGATCCAACTGCAATTCCATATTACCAGTACCCTTAAACTCCTCGAAGATCACATCGTCCATTTTGCTACCTGTTTCAGTCAGCGCAGTGGCGATGATGGTCAAGCTTCCGCCGTTCTCTATGTTACGTGCAGCACCAAAGAATCGCTTTGGTTTGTGCAATGCTTGTGCTTCCACACCACCCGATAATACTTTTCCGCTAGCAGGAGCCACGGTGTTATACGCGCGTGCGAGGCGCGTGATACTATCTAATAATATGACTACATCGTGTCCACACTCCACCAATCGTTTGGCTTTCTCATGTACGATATTTGCCACTTTCACATGGTTTTCGGCAGGTTCGTCGAAGGTAGATGCTATCACTTCCGCATTCACCGAGCGTGCCATATCTGTCACCTCCTCGGGTCGCTCATCTATCAGCAGCACGATCATATACACCTCTGGGTGATTCTTCGAGATAGCGTTGGCTATATCTTTGAGCAATACGGTTTTACCCGTCTTAGGTTGAGCTACTATCAGTCCACGTTGTCCTTTACCGATAGGAGCAAAGAAGTCTATGATACGCACCGATAATGGATCGCTCTTATCGCCTTTGCAGAGTTTGAATTTCTCATCGGGGAACAATGGCGTAAGGTTCTCAAACGCGATACGCTCCTTTGCTAATGCTGGGGCGATACCATTGATACGCAACACATCTTTCATAGGGAAATACTTGTCGGTCTCGCGTGGTGGACGAATAGTACATTCCACCGTGTCACCCGTTTTCAAGCTATACTGACGGATTTGTTGTTGCGACACATAGATATCATCTGGCGAAGAAATATAGTTATAGTCTGCGCTGCGCAAGAATCCGTAGCCGTCAGGCGCGCACTCCAACGTGCCTATTGCTGTGATAGTATCACCAAATGCCTCTACACCTTTATTCAGCATCTCCTCTTCGGGAGACAAGGTAGGTTTTGGTTGTGGTTTCTCGTTGATAGGTGTTATCTCCTCGCCGTTCGCTATTTGCTCTTCGCGTTTAGCTATCTGTTGAGTGATTTGTGCTATACGAGCATTCACACGCGCTTGGCGTTCCTCTTTGGTTTCGTTTTTGCGACTTGGCGTATGTGGGTTTTGCTCTTTCTTTTCTGTTTCGGTGCTTTCGACCTCTTTGGGTGTTTCCGTCTCTTTCACAGCCTCCAGCTCTTCTGTTGGTTCTGTCACTACCTCTTCTACTTTTGTTTCCTCAGCATCGGTTATAGGTGTACTTGCTGTTTTCTTTGGTCGGCCACGTTTCTTGGACTTAGCTTTCTTTTCTGGCTCTGCAATAGCGGTAGCGTCCGCAGCTGTTTTCTCTGCTTCAGCCACAGTCACTTCCTCTGCCTTCACTTCCTCTGCTGGTGCAACTACTTCCTCTACCACTTTCTCTACTGTCGCGGGTGCAGTTTTCTCCTTGCGCCCTTTTTTCTTTTTTGCAGGTTTCGTCTCACCCATCGCCAATTGCCCATCGCCAATAGCCAATTGCCCATCGCCAATAGCCGCTTTCTCACCAAATAACGATGGTTGTACGCCAGATATTACAGGTTTGGGTTGTGGTTGCTTGGATTGTTCTTCTTTGATTTGCCCCATTGTTTCCTCTTTGCTGCCAACCGTAGCAAGCACACGATTACTTTTCAGATTATCGGTATTCACCTTTTGTGGGGTACTTTGAATACGTGTACGTTTACCTTTGCGACGTTCTTCGCGTGCTTCAGCACGAGCTTGTACTTCTGCGCCGTGCCTGTCGGCTTGTGCATCTAAGATTTGATAGATAACAGATTGCGCAACAGGATTCTTTCCGACTTTAATATCGAATGTCTGTGCAATCTCAGTCAATTGTTCGAGCGTCATTTGCCCGAGTTTTCGCATATCGTATTGCATATAAAATGTATGTAAAAATTTCGTAATTGAGAAAATTGTTTAAGGAAAAATCAACACAACGATTTGTATTGAATCAACACATTCATGCATTGACGCTGCAAAGGTACAACTTTTATTTGATATACGCAAGTATTTTCAACAAAAAAAATTATTATCACGTAGATGAACAAGCTCCAGAACAAGAATAATTTTTGTTTAATTTAATTCGCACAATTCTCTTTTTAAAGAAAAAACAACATATCTCTGCTAATAAATTCACATTTTTTTAACAAAATATTTGCATATTTCGTTTTTTTGCAGTACCTTTGCAGTCGGTTTAGAAATCTGTTTGATTTATGCAAGGTATAATGACCTCTTTATTTTCGTTCTCCGCCCTTCTTGCAGGGGGGGGTATTTTGTGTCGTTGTATAGCAGAAAGTCTCTCTAATCACATTCCTTATATATACACGCCTGCGCGCAAGCGCCGACGACTCGCTTCCTGACCGTTGCGTTGGGTTAGCGTTGTACGACTATCGCATTTGCGTGCGATTGTGTATTGATTTTATTTATACAACTTTATAAAAACATTATTATTAACTTAAAAATTTAAACATTATGAGAAAAATTTTCTTATTTTTGTTCGCAGCCGTGCTGTCAATAGGTACAGCCATGGCGCAAACCACACACGACTTCTATGCAGAAGGTGTGACTGTTTCAGAAGGTGGTTGGAGCATTAACCTTTCAGGTTCTTGGAATGAGCAATCATTCACCGTAATGCTCTGGCAAGACAACACCCAAGGTTTCGGTACTTATGCAGCTAATGCAGAGACTGGATATACAGCTACCCTTGGTGTAAAAGAGTTGACCCCAACAGCAGAGGGTTATTATATGGTAGATCCAATGAATGCAGAGGGCTTCGTCTTCCAAGGAACTATGACTGATGGCACAGACATTTATGAAGTATATTTGAAGGGTGCTATCGGTGCTTCTTCTGAGCCAGAAACAAACGAAATGGAAGCTAAATCCGAGGTTTACTTCACATGCCAAGATGGCGAATGGACCATCGAGGCAATGGCTGATGATTATTCTTGGATGTTAGCCCTCGCAGTTACATTGGACGACATGACAGGTGAACATATTGCAACAGGTGAGTACACTTATGTTGTGGATGAAGAGCCTGTTTCAGAGATAGTTTCTGGTACAGGTATGCTCTACTTTGATGACTACTCTGGATGTCAAGTTTTCCGCGGTACTTTGACCACTGAAAGCGGTGAGATTTATCCTACTCTCTATGCAAGTAGCTTGTCTTTGATGACCAATGAACTCATGACTGATGTTAGCTGGCAAGGTGAAATCGCAGGCGTAGATTACTATGAGGTTCTTATGATGGCGGCAGATTACTCTTGGGAATTGGATTTGCACGCACGCAACTGCACAGGTGCTAATGGCACATACACAATCGATGTAGTTAACGAAGAAGAAGGTGCATACAGTACCTTCATGGGCTCTACCATCGTTACTGGTGAGTTGACTATCGATGGTGGTATGTACGATGCTTATGTTTATACTAAAGATGCAGAGGGTAACGATGCGATGCATATTAACGCTACAGGTTTGAAGCTTGCTTCTGTTGAGACTGTAATCAATATCGACGACGCTACTGTTATAGAAGACCTTAGCCAATATGGTTCAAGCTGGTCTATGAAGGGTGAGGTAGAGTTGGAAGGTACAACTTATCCTGTAAATGTTGAGATTGCTGATGAGGTTGATTTGACCGTACCAAGTGCAACTGTTTACTTGAGTGTTACAGTAGAAGAGTTTGGTTTCGTAGATGGCGATGCTACATTAACTATCAATGGCAATACAATGGCTGTTGAAGGCGAACTCGAGAACGAATATGCAGGTGTTAAGTTTGTATTCAATATCTCAGGTACTCTCCCAACTTGCGCAAATATCCGTCTCCAAGCAGGTAACAACGCAGGCATTCTTGAAGTTGCTGATGGCAAACAAGTGAATGTAACTGTAGGCCGTAGCTTCGCAGCTGGTGATGGCTTCTACACACTCTGCGTACCATTCGATATGCCAGCAAGCGTAATCGGTAAAGCATACCAAATTGCTACAATTACAGAAGCTGCAGGAGGTGGTATGAATGTTGAATTTACAGAAGTAACAACTATCCTTGCAGGTCAACCATACTTGATCGAGCCAGCAACTAATTTGGAAGGCTTCTCTGTAGATGCAGTTACTATCGACAACTCTACTCCAGCTGCTGTTACCGTTTCAGGTGCAGGCGTAAGCATCACTATGCAAGGTAAGTACAGCCGCGATGCTAAGACCAACGGTTTGTATTGGGTAGGTAACGATGGCTACTTGTACAACGACGATGTATGGCCAACCGCATTGTGCGCTTACTTCAATATCAGCACTCCAAGCGGTATCGCTCCACGCATGCGCGTTGTAACCAAAGAGGACGCTGAGACAGGTCTCGACAACATCACTACAGGCACTAAGGCTGTTAAGGCTATCGAGAACGGTCAACTCATCATCATCCGTGATGGCGTTAAGTATAACGTACAAGGACAAAAACTTTAATGAGGCGATAAGGCTATTAGGCTAAAGGCGAGAGGAAAGAATTGCGGCTACGGCCGCATTCTCCCAGCCTTTACACTTTACACTTTAACTTTTACACTAAATAAAATTAGAAAAGACATGAAAAAAGTATATGTAGCGCCTCAAACAGAGGCAATCGAATTACTCGCAGACACAGTGTTAATGGCAAGTCCTGGTGGTAGCACCTATAATTTGCCATACGGAACTCCAGGCAACGGAGGTTCTCCACGTTAATCCGTTAAATCACAAATCAAAGATTAACTCTATACAGGAACCGCTCCTTTGGGGCGGTTTTTGTAAATAACAAAGCACTTTAATAATAGAATAAATATTCCTATTATGAAAACAATCTTCACATTTTTTGCCTTTATCACTATTGCACTCTCCATCCATGCACAAGAGATGCAAGTGAAAGAAATTACCCTAACTGGTATGGTTAAAACCCAAATCTCTCGTATGGGTCGCGGATACACATCCCTTGACGATGCTAAAGGCAACTCAATCCAAATTTACAACGAATCAGCTAAATGGGCTTATGGTGAGTACACCGTTTATGCTTACCTTGTAGAAGACGACATCACTGTAGGTGGAACTGGTACATGGGATCTCGTTGATGGAGTAGAAACCGTTGTTGCTACCCTCACCGATGAAGAGCAAACAGTAACCTACAACATCACAGCTTCTGTATCATCACTCAAGACTTATACACTGACTTGTAGCAACGCACAATTCTTCAAAACCACCTCTGCTATTGAAACAACCACCTTCGTGGGGCAAGTTGACGGCGTAACACTCAAAGTCACAATCGACAACATGAAAACTGGAAGCAACGCAGAGGTGTTTGGTGTATATGGCGAGACAGATATCCTTGCTGAATCAGTTACTGTTACGGGTACTTCAAGCAGATACACACTTTCTGGAACCTTCAATGATGCTATTGGTAACACGTACAAAGTTAGCATGAGAGCAACTCCTATGGCGAAGACTCCTATCGAAGTGACTAACGCTTCATATACTGAAGTAGATGGCGATATTATCGTTACTGGTCTGTGGAATGACACCCAACTCATAGTCACTCTCAACGGTTTATCTACCACCGATAGTATAGTATATGAAGAGGCAACTTTGGAGATAGGCGAGATTCTTGCTTATTCTGTTGCAACTACCTTCACCAAGACAGCTGATGGCTTTACATTAAATGGCGAGTTTGTTCACGCAGATGAGACGGCTATCTACACACTCTCCATCTCAGGTTCTGCAACCAGCACCGCACTCGACAACATCAACAATGGCAACTCCGAAGTTGTAAAAACCATAGAGAATGGACAATTCATCATCATCCGTGATGGCGAGAAATTCAGCGCACAAGGCGTAAAATTTCAACTATAAACTATGAGTGATAAGTGATAAGTTAAGTCAAAAAAAGAACACGAAAACCGCCTCACAAGGGCGGTTTTCTTGTGTGTATATCAAAAAAATAGATATATATTTGGCGATTTGCAAAAAAAAATGTAACTTTGCAGCGAAATTTTGGAAAATGGCATGTTAATTGTCATAAACGTTATAGTTATGGACAAAAAGATACTTAATTTCACCATCTTCTGCGTAGGCAATTTAGCAGGACACCTTAAAATGAATGCCCGCGATGTGTATCATAAGATGCAAGAAGCAGACATCATTTCTTCATACATTGTACCATGTTATGAGGTATTGCACTCATTCCCAAAAGAGTATATTATCGAAGATCTATCTACCTATATGAAAAAGAAAGGAGTTCTCTAATGAAAATGCTATACCATACATCTAATACTATTATCACCAAGCCAGATACTTTGCACTCTCGCAATCATCTTGACTTTGGGCGTGGGTTTTATCTCACTCCTTTATATGACCAAGCAAATAAATATGCTGAACGCTTTCTGCGAAAAGGAGAAGATGCATATATCAATGTGTATGAAATAGAGGATGACTTATCCGAATTTTCACAAAAAGTTTTTGAGGCATACGATAACGAATGGCTTGATTTCGTTACTGCATGTAGAAAAGGCTTGCCTCATCATGCATATGATATAATTGAAGGAGGCATAGCGGATGATCAAGTGTTTAATACCATAGATTTGTATTTCGCGGGAATCTATACTTACGAACAAGCTCTAGATCAACTGCGCTTTAAACATCCTAATAGACAATTGTGTATTACTAATAAGAAAATATTGGAAGAGAAATTACACTTTGTAAAATCTATTAAAATCTAATTATTATGCAAGCCAATCCAATCATACTCCAACAAAAATACGCTCGTATTGTGCAGCAATTTGCCGAAAAACAAGGCTACACTTACGAACAGGCTTTAGGTATGTTCTACGACTCTAAAACCTTTGAGTTGATAAGCGAAGGTGTTGCTGACATGCATTGTCTAAGTGATGAATATTTAGTAGATGAACTTTGTATAGAATATCACCTATCATAACGAAAACCGCCCTTGTGAGGCGGTTTTCTTGTCTCTTGCCCCTCACTCCCCTCACCCCTTATCGTGCCTCTCTCTCGCATCATTTATCCCGTTATTGAGCGGGGGGGGGGGCGATTCCGTGCTTTTCTGTGTAATCTGTGGGAGTGTAATTCCACACTAAGGCAAAGAAAATGTGCAGAAAAACGAAAGTTTTTTATCACAATGTTGCATAATTCGGAAATTTTATGTAACTTTGTGGCCCAAAATACTTCCTGTCTGCTGAAGGAAGATAAAAATATATATAAACCATTTGATTTTTTAGGTTATGAAGAAATTTACTCTATTGTTTGGCGCATTGCTATTTGCAATCGCGAGTTTCGCTACAAAAACAACAGCCGTAGTTACCGCAGGCGACAACGCCAGCTACCTATCTGATGAAAACGTCCTCACTGTAACAGGACTATCTGCTGAAGAAGTGGGATACTATGGCTCGCTTGTCTTGCAAGTATATGGCTGGGATGGCGGAGGAAACAGTGCTGGATATGCTGCAACACTATCTCTCGCTGGGGAAGAAGCAGCTTTTTGCGATGAAGGATTGATGATTACAAAAAACCAAGAAGGGGTGCTATCCATCACCGGAAAAATGTTGGGCTATCCTTATGACTATCAATTTGATGCTCAAATCTATCCTAAACAAGCAAAAACGATCCAAGTTGTAAGCGACAAGATGCAAGTTGGACTCCATCCATCTGAAGAGTCTGACTTAAAATTAACTGCCAAGGCAAGCGGATATACCATCGAGATTGATTTGTTTAACGGTGTTAACAAGCAATATGGAACATATTCACAAAATGAATTCTTTGCCACGATTAACCATACTAATGTCGTTTTAGCAGATTCTGAAACAGGTGTTGCCACATTCTCTCAAGAGGGCGATTTGGCTAAATTTGAAGCCTCATTCATATATAATATGGATACGTTAGTGCTTACGCTCACTGGCTTCCCCTATACAAAACCAGAGGATATTGTACCCGCAGATACCATAGAACTCCATTTTGAAGGTGCAACGGTGCAATATAAGATGGGTATGAACCGAATAGAAGCTACATCTGCCAACCCTAAAGCCAAATTGTTTATTGGATATATGGGTAGTCTAATTTCTACAGTAAATGTTGCTGATTTTTCTTTCAGCAGTGCGCTTACCCTTGAAGGAGAACAAATAACTTTCCTGCGCGGTGAGATGACGGTAAATGCAGATGGTGACAACAAAGTGATGACAGCAGGTTTGCTGGGCAATAATCGCGTCTGGTATGCCATCTATTTGACTACCGAAGCAACATCAACAGCCATATATAATACCCCTGCACAAACAACTGCCAACAAGATGATTAAAAATGGTCAATTGATTATCATCAAAGACGGCATTGAGTACAACGCTCAAGGGGCTATTTTGTAATTTGCATCACCTTTCGCCAAATCTCTCCACCAAGAGGGTGTGTCAAAATATAGACACATCCTCTTTTGTTATTATTTTAACCTATTAGATTAAGGTAAAACAGTGGTCAAACTGCCGGGAAACTACACGACACTAACGAGGTGGTAACGGGGTGGTAACGGTTACGATGGCTGGAGAGGTAAAGGAAACATAGAAAAAGGCATAGAAAATCGATAAAAAAGAGTGTGTCTGCATTTTGACACACTCTCTCTTGTATTAAAAGCGTAAAAAAAGGAGGCTCATACCTCCTCAAACGTATTCACTTTTGCCTTGTCATACGGGCGATAGACCTTGATATAGTTATCTGTAAAGCCTGCCATCTGGTCGCCTTCACGTTTGGACTCCCACAAGACTACTGCCTTTCTACCTGCATGCTGAGCGTAAAAAGCGCGTGTCTTCTCTTCCGACACTGCATGCAATATCTTACTACGGCGTTGGCGTTCCGCCTTGGGCACTACGTACAAGTCCATCTCCAACATACGTGTATTAGCGCGTTCAGAATAGGTAAACACATGCAACTGACTTACATCCAACTCTTTAATAAACGCCAAATAATCTTCCCAACAATCTTGTGTCTCTCCTCTCACACCCACCATACAATCCACACCAATAAAAGCATGCGGCATCACCGTCTTGATATGTTGCACACGCTCAGCAAACAACTCGCGCGTATAACGGCGCTTCATAATTGCAAGCACCTCATTACTACCCGATTGCAAAGGAATATGGAAATGCGGAGCAAAATGCTTAGACTGCGCAACAAAATCAATAATCTCATCCGTCAGCAAGTTCGGTTCGCACGATGAAATACGGACACGAAAATCACCCTTCAGCTCATCAATAGCCTTTATCAAATCTACAAACGACTCTCCTGTACTACGACCAAAATCGCCAATATTCACACCTGTGAGAATTAATTCCTTTGCACCTTGATCTACTGCTTCTTGTGCACTGCTAAGCACCTCCTCTATTTTCGGATTGCGCGACTTGCCACGTGCGTATGGGATAGTACAATACGTGCAGAAATAGTTGCAACCGTCTTGTACCTTTATGAAACAGCGCGTACGGTCATCGCCCGAACGCACACCGTGAAACTCCTCCACTTCGCGGATAGCCGCGACACGGATGCGATTGGCTATTGGCGATTGGCAATTGGCGATAGGCGATGGGCGATTGAGCAACTGTTGCTCAATCTCTTCCACCAAGGCAGGTATGTCGTATTTCTCATTCTGCCCTAAGATATAATCCACGCCCTCTATTTGGCTAATCTGCTCGGGTTGCAGTTGTGCATAACAACCCGTAACAACAATAATTGCGTTAGGGTATTTACGATGTAACTGATTGATTGCCTGACGGTCTTTATGATCTGCAGCATCGGTCACGCTACACGTATTCACCACGCACACATCGGGCACTTCGTTGAGCGAAGCACGCTGATGACCACGTGACAAAAGCTCTTTGCCGAGAGCACTACTCTCGGCAAAGTTCAATTTACAACCTAATGTAACAAAGCGGATTTTCATTACTCCGCCTGAGAGAACTCATCTTTTCCTACGCCACAGAGTGGACAAGCGAAATCCGCAGGAACATCTTCCCATGCTGTACCAGGAGCGATACCAGCTTCTTCTACACCTACGGCAGGATCATACTCCCAACCGCATACATCACATACATATCTTTTCATACTCTTATTCTTTTAAAATGGTTATTATTTAGGATTCATTTTCTATAATGAATGTGGCAAAAAGTATGCCATTCGTCTGCAAAGGTAGTACAAAAAAAGCAAATATACAAATTTCACTTGCATTTTTTTGCATATTCACAAAAAAAGCAGTACCTTTGTGCGATAAATTTTATAATTATGTCAACAATCGGTTTTTGGTTTAAGAACGCACGCAATATCGCGTTGCCACAGTCGGCACTACCATGTCTGACTGCTATTATTCTCTGTATTGGTCAAGAAGGTTTTCTCTGGTGGCTTGCTTTGCCTGTATTATTGGGTGTATGCGCTGCTCACTTGGGTATGAACCTTGCAGATGACTATTTCGATTTCAAGCACGACTCACGTATCCGTGCCGACATCAACAAAGATAGCGTGCGCGCACGTATGGAGAAATGCAACTATCTAAGGAGAGAAGGCGATGAGGCGATGGGACGAGAAGGCGGAAAAGCTACCGTCAGCCAACTTGGATGGGCAATCGTTGGCTTCTTAGGTTTTGCAGCACTGATGGGAGCAACTGCTTTTGTAACCCAATGGCTCGTACATGGTTGGCAAGCCGCCATGGGTATCGTGCTTTATGCGGTTATTGGATTATTTGTAGGCATCAACTATTCGGGAAAACCACTCGAACTTGGATTTCATGGTTTTGGCGAACTGGTCATAGGACTAATGTTTGGACCGCTCAATATGATGGGTGTACAAGTAGCACTCACGGGCAACATATTCTCTTGGGAAATGCTATGCATGAGCATAGCCATAGGGTGTATGGTGACGAACATCGTCTATGTGCACTCCGTCATGGAAGTGGATGCAGATGCACAATTGGGCAAAATGACCTTTGCGCGATTGCTTCGCCATAAGAAAGCTATGATTCTCTTTATAGCTATATTTGCTATCATTCCATTTCTTATTTTGGCACTGGGTGTGACGTTACAATGGTGGAGCCCATGGTACCTACTCACGCTTGCCACTCTACCTATGTCTATTTTCCTCATTCACTCCACCCGACTCTTCGCCTACGGTCTGCCTCGCAACGACACACCACGCTGGTGGATGGGGCCTATGGGCAATTGGGAAGGATATAAAAAAGCAGGTATCGACTGGTTCCTCTTCCGTTGGCTCCTCGCACGAAATATCTGTACATTCTTCTGCTTAATACTCATCATCGTACATCTCATTACCTTCTAAATTTTCCTATACAATCCTATACAACATGAACATCTTTAAGTCATTATCTCATTATGTATATTTAGCACAATGGTTTGTGCGCGCTCGTTTCTTTGGTCGCAAAGCACCATTGCAAACGGTATTGTTTATTACTGACAAATGCAATCTTCGTTGCAAGCACTGTTCTGTTTATGGTAGTGCAGGCAATAAGCAGCGCAGTTTTGAGGACATTGTAGCAGATATGAAATACTCCTACGTACTTGGTTCTCGCTTTATAGATTTGGAAGGTGGGGAGCCTACGCTGTGGAAAGAGGCTAAAGACGAAAGGCGAGAGGCGAAAGGCGAGTACTACACCATCAACGACCTCATTGATGCGGCATTGGAGATTGGTTTCTTCTCTATTACAGTCACTACGAATGCACAACAAGACTTCTCATGGATTCGTCCACAAAGTATTTGGGTAAGTATGGACGGTGTGGGTGAATACCACGACCGTGTGCGTGGCGAAGGCACGTTTGCACGTTTGGAAGAGAATGTTCGTAAATCAGGGTTCAAGCATATATGCGTAAACATGGTGGTGAATGCACTCAATTATGAGTCATTAGATGCCGCTATGGAGTATGCGAAAAACAACCCTGCTATTGAGCAGATTTCTATCAATTTCCATACCCCCTACCCTGGTACCGAATACCTGATGCTACCACTCGAAAAGAAAGCAGAAATAATTGATAAAGTGATTGCATACAAAAAGAAGGGCTATCCTATCATGAACTCTATTTCGGGTCTTAAACTCATGAAGCGCAACGCCTTGGGCGAAATTAATTTGGGTAAAGAGTGTTTTGTGACCAACTTCATCTATACCGATGGTAGCCGCAGTTTGTGTTTGGGCTATGGCACCGAGCAATGCAAAGTCTGTGGTTTCTGCATGGCAGGTGAGATGGCTAGTGTCTTCCATTTCAAACCCGATACTATTCTTTCGGGATTCAAACTGAGAATGTAAATGGCACAGTTTTTGTATAATCTTTTTTAACATTTTTGACAATGTTGAACTATTTTGAACAATACTAAACAATTATAAACAATACGATTATGATTTCAAAGAAATTAGAAGAGGCTATCAATGCCCAAATCAATGCTGAGTTGTGGTCAGCATATCTCTATTTGAGTATGTCAGCATACTGCCAAGATGCAGGTTACCCTGGTATCGCCAATTGGTTTGCTATACAGTTCAAAGAGGAGCAAGATCACGCGATGATACTCTTTAACTACTTGCAAAGTCGTGGCGGACGCGTACTGCTCGCCCCTATCGCAGCGGTAGAGACCGAATGGGCATCACCATTGGCTGCCTTCCAACACACCCTCGAACACGAAGGCAAAGTGACCGCCCTAATCAACAACCTCATGGCTCTCGCCGTAGAGGAGAAAGATTTTGCTCTCCAAAGTCGCCTCAATTGGTTTGTAGATGAACAAGTAGAGGAGGAGGAGAACGCTACTGACCTCGTAAATAAATTCCGTATGGTAGGCGATAACGGATATGGTCTCTACCAACTCGACCAAGAATTGGCAGCACGCGTTTATACACAAGCAAGTCCATTGGCAACAGCTGAGTAAAGTTGCTTCGCGTTTAGTAGGTTATTAGTAGGTGATTAGTAGGTTATTAATAGGTTATTAGTAGGTTATTCCGCTACTTTGACTAAGGAATTAGGATACGTGCGCTTAGCGCAGGCTGTGTCGCTTCGCGAGGTAAAAAGTGTAAAAATATAAAGGAAAGAATATATGAAAAAAATTATTATTTCGCTATTGGCATTAGTATGCCTTGTAGCATGTACGCCTAAGAAAACGGCATACGAACAATACACCGAGATGTACAACGATCTCGTAACTGCATTGGAAACAGTAGAAGATCGCGCTGTGAAAGACTCATTGATTGAGGATTTTATCGCACAAGGTTACACCCTATTGATTGAGAACGTAGAGGACGTGACATCTGACTCTATCGTACTATCACACTTCTACATGCTTTCTCCTGAGCAAAAAGCAGAACTTTTTGCTGCTATTCCAGCAGAACGTTTGGAAATGCCTACATTGCAACCTGTACACCAAGAGTACTTGATTGAGTTGAAGACTTCCGCTGGTAATCCTTACATCGAAATCACATCGCTAAAAGCAGATGGCACCGCTCTTGCACTCAGCGAGTTGATTGGTAAGACCGATTATGTATTGGTAGATTTCTGGGCTTCATGGTGTGGTCCATGCCGCCGCTTGATGCCTGCACTCAAAGAGTTGTATGAGTCCTATCACCCATCAGGCAAATTGGAGATCTTGGGTGTGAGTTGCGACCGCGACGAAGCTGCATGGCTGCAAGCCATCGAAGAAGATGAGTTGCCATGGTTGCATATCCGCGACCAACGCGCTGAACCATACAACCCATGCGACCACTACGGTATCTCTGCTATTCCAACCACCATTCTCATCAATAAAGAAGGTGTGATTGTAGGCCGTAACCTCAATGAGGCAGAAATAGAGGAAATCCTGAGTAAATAACCTGTTTAGAGGCAGCCAGCAGCCGGAAGCCAAACACTGGCAGCCGGATACCGGAGCCAATAAACAAAAAAGGCGAGCACCTGCTCGCCTTTTTCTATTCCCAGCCTTTCGCCTATAGCCTCATTACTCGCAATCCACCTCTGTGAGTTGGGCTTTAGCACTACCCTCCTGTGTGAGGATATAGCACGCACTCTTAGTTAGATTCTCTATATTTTCCGATTGGTCAGGATGTCCTGTCCAGCCTTTACCTTGTTTGAAGATGATATTCAGTTTATTTCCCTCATGCACATATACAAACCATTCGCCCTGACGCATAGCAATCTGCTCATTTTCTCCATTAGGAATCTCATCACCCCATACCCAAACATAAATCGTTTCTGTCCATGAAGCAGGAACTTTGGCTTTCACAACGATTCCTTCTGCTTCTTTCTCTTCAAAAGTAATACTATCCACCTTAGCTATATCATACGCCACTTGCTTGCCATTTTGCCAAATACACATAGCTGTTACGCCATCGGGATTGAATTCAGGATTCTCTGGGTAGTTATTGTTACTACCACCATTGCCATTATCACCACTATTTCCTCCATCACCATTATTACCACCATTACCGTTAGACTTCCATTGTTCGTTGAGCCATGCTGCAGAATTCTTAAGCCATGTATTGACATTATTTATGCACTTCTGCAAATCCTTATTGCCACTATAATCTGGCCAACGATTGGCATCTGATACAGCAGCCGATTTTAGCAATGTCAGTTGATCAGCTGTAAAAGCATAGATATTGTTGAATTGAGGATAAAACTCCTTCCAAATCTCCTTGACACGTGCCATGAATGCAGGGAACTTGCAGATCTCTGGAATCCAGTGGTTGTGCCATACATCGCCCTCAAACAAATAACGATCTTTGTTGCGGTTGAACGAACTACCAAAGTCCCAGACTGGACCAAACTTCCACTTCTGTCCATCACCCTTCTCACGATACAAGTAGCAACTACCGTGGAAGGACTCGTAGTTGTCCATAATCTCCTGTACAATATAGAACTTAGCCAACGCATCCATGTCCAAATATTGCCACAATGTGCTAGAGTTTTTGTCACCATATACCAATCGGTCAATACGTACCATCTCATCCGTCAAGAAACTCTTTTGCGCCGAAGATAGCACTTCTGGGGTCTTATAAGTAAACCACATGGTTTTATTGCCATTTTCCCTTATGGTGATGTGTGGATCTTCATCGTAGTTGTCAATCTCCACCAGCCAGCCGCCAGTGATAGCCGCAGCATCCGTCTCCTCGTCCTCTTGCTCCACGATATTCACGCGCTCCTCGTCCACACGGATAGTCTCAGTCAAGAAATACAGACCGATATAGTCGCCATTGAGCACCACCTCTACAGGAGCAGTGGCAGGAGTCCACTCCATACCTATCATTCGGCTAAGTTCAAAGCCCACCTGATTGCGCATAAAGCCCTTCTTGCTCTGTGCATCATCGGCATGCGCCATCAGGGCAAAATGCTTGCTCTTGGTCAAACCCATCAAAGGTTGCTTATCTGCCAACTTAATACGGTAGGGTTTCTTGTTGAAATCGCGCCATGTGTAGTTACCACGACCCTTAATCTCCATCGTGAGGGGCGCAGAAGCCGAACCGATACTCTCATAACCATATGGCCCCATGGCATCGAGGTAATAGGTGGCGTTGAGGTAATAATCCTTGCTCTCAATAGTTTTGTTATTCTCCGTTTGGATATACAATACGGGCAATGAACCCGAATAAGTAGCAGCCTGCGCTACGAGCAGTATGCTTGCAAAAAGAAAAAAGAAAATTGTTCGTTTCATTTGGTAATATTTTTTTCGGCTGCAAAGGTAGTGATTTATTGTGACATACACAAATTTATCCAATAATTTTACAAATAACATTTGTATAATTCATTTTTTTTCTGTACTTTTGCAGAAAATATCAAACTATGAAATTTACGCATTTGCATGTTCACTCACACTACTCCGTACTTGATGGTATGAGCAAAGTAGCAGACCTCGTGGATAAGAGTATCCGCGTAGGTATGCCTGCTATTGCCTTGACCGACCATGGTAATATGTACGGTATCAAAGAGTTACTCGATTGTTGCAAGAAAGCCAATGGCAAACTGAAGACTAAGGCAGAGGAAGAAGGCAGAGAGTTTATTCCCTTCAAACCCATTGTAGGCATTGAAGCGTACTGCGCTCGTCGTGGACGATTGATGCAAGATAAGGACTACAAAGTCACCACAGCCGAAGGCAAAGCGCAAGTAGTGGACATGAGCGGTTGGCACCTCATTTTGTTGGCTAAGAACAAAACGGGATACCATAACCTGTGCAAATTGACTAGTCAAAGTTTTATTGACGGCTTCTACCGCACTGCACGTATTGATAAAGGGCTGTTGGAAGAATGCCACGAAGGACTGATTTGTTGTTCCGCGTGCTTAGGTGGTGAGCTGCCACAAAAAATCATGCAAGGATTGGGTGACCAAAACTTTGCGGAAGCAGAGAAGACCATAGAGTGGTTTAAGAACCTCTTTGGTGAAGATTATTACATAGAGTTACAACGCCATCAGACCGATAAGCCTGGAGCAGACCAACACACCTACCAAGTGCAGAAAGTGGTGAACGAAGTGTTGGTGGAATTAGCACGCAAACACGATGTAAAAATCATTGCTACCAATGATGTGCACTTCGTAGAGGAGGAGCACGCCGAGGCACACGATCGACTTATCTGCTTGAGCACCAACCACTATGTGGACGATGTAGATCGTATGCACTACACCAAACAGGAGTGGCTCAAAACGCCTGAAGAGATGGCAGCTATCTTTGCTGATATACCCGAAGCAATCAGCAATACGCAAGAGATTGTAGATAAGGTGGAAACCTATTCCATTGATTCAGGACCAATCATGCCAAAATTCCCTATACCCGAGGAGTTTGGTACGGAAGAAAGTTATCACGCACAATTTACAGAGCAAGATCTATTTGACGAATTTACACGTGATGAACATGACAATGTGGTACTCAGCCAAGAGCAAGCCGAGAAGAAAATCAAGACCCTTGGTGGCTACGACCGCCTATACCGCATTAAGTTGGAGGCAGACTATCTTCGCCACTTGACCTATATCGGTGCTCATCAACGTTACGGAGAAACACTTACCGAGGAACAGGAAGAGCGTATCAACTTCGAGTTACACATCATGAAGACCATGGGTTTCCCTGGTTACTTCCTCATTGTGATGGACTTTATCCGTGCCGCGCGCGAGGAACTCGGCGTGAGCGTAGGTCCGGGACGTGGTAGTGCCGCAGGTTCAGTAGTAGCATACTGTCTGCGTATTACGGACTTAGACCCATTGGAGTACGACCTACTGTTTGAGCGCTTCCTCAACCCCGACCGTATATCCCTCCCTGATATTGATACCGATTTCGATGATGCAGGACGTGGCAAAGTGTTGGAATGGGTGACTGAGAAATACGGCAAGACACGCGTAGCGCACATCATCACATACGGTGCTATGGCTGCCAAATCAGCTATTGCTGACGTGGGACGCGTACAGCGCGTACCATTGGCTCGCGTGAATGAAATCAAGAGTTATATTCCTGATAGAGGTTTCCCCGATAATATCAAAGATGAGAAAGGCAAGTCCCCAAAGGTCAATCTCAAAAACTGTTATAAGTATGTAGCCGAGCTCAAAGACCTAGTCAATGGTGGAGAACCCGAGATTGCCTCTATGCTCAACTATGCACAGCAGTTGGAGAACACCGTTCGCCAAGTGGGTATTCACGCCTGCGGTGTGATTATCGGTGCTGACGATTTGACCAAATACGCTCCACTGAGTACGGTAGAAGATAAAGATAGCAAACAACGCATATTGGTAACCCAATACGATGGACACGTAGTAGAGAATGTAGGACTCATTAAGATGGACTTCTTGGGTCTGAAGACCCTAACCATCATCAAAGAGTGTCTGAAAAACATCAAGCAACGCCATGGCATAGATATTGACATTGACCATATCTCCAAAGATGACCCTGAGACCTACAAGCTGTTCCAAGAAGGACGAACCGTAGGTGTTTTCCAATTTGAGTCGGCAGGTATGCGCAAGTATATGAAGGAACTCAAACCTACCGTTATGGGTGACCTCATCGCTATGAACGCACTCTATCGTCCTGGTCCTATGGACTATATTCCACAGTTTATCAAGCGTAAACATGGTTTAGAGCCTGTGACCTACGATATACCTATTATGGAGAAATACCTCAAAGACACATACGGTGTAACGGTATATCAAGAGCAGGTGATGCTTCTCAGTCGTTTATTAGCGAACTTTACTCGTGGTGAAAGTGACCAATTGCGTAAAGCCATGGGTAAGAAAATCATGGCTATGTTGGCTGAGTTGAAACCTAAATTCATCAATGGCGGTAAAGCCAACGGACACGACGAGAAAGTACTGGAAAAGATATGGGCGGATTGGGAGAAGTTTGCTTCGTATGCCTTCAATAAATCGCATGCTGCATGTTACTCATGGGTAGCATATCAGACTGCATACCTCAAAGCCCACTACCCTGCCGAGTTTATGGCAGCCAACTTGACTGTTGCGAAAGACGACATTAAAGATGTCACCAAGTTCATGGACGAATGCAAAGCTATGCGTATGTCCGTATTGGCGCCTGATGTGAATGAATCAGGTCTGAACTTCACCGTGACTAAGAATGGTGATGTGCGTTTTGGCTTAGGTGGTGTGAAAGGCGTAGGAGAAGCGGCAGTAGAAGCTATTATCCAAGAGAGAGAAAAGAACGGAAAATACAAAGATATCTTCGACTTCGTTCAACGTGTCAATCTGCAAGCATGCAACAAGAAAACCATAGAGAGTTTAGCACTTGCTGGTGGTTTCGACTGCTTCGACAGCACCTATCGCGAGCAACTGCTCGGTAGCAACGCTAAGGGCGAGAACACCCTAGACGTACTGATTCGCTTTGGCAATACGTATCAACAGGACCAAGCACAAAACAGCATGTCTCTCTTTGGCGATTTGGGCGGAGGAATAGGTATTGATATCCAATACCCTGAGTTGCCACAAGTGCCTCGTTGGTCGGCCATTGAGCGCCTGAACAAGGAGAAGAACCTCATCGGTATTTTCCTTTCAGCACACCCTCTTGATGAATGGGAGTTCGAAGTGCGCGACATCTGTACCATCACAGCAGCCGAACTTACCCAATTTGATGCATGGCGCAAACCAGAGGCACGCGCAGCATTCTCTCCTAATAATGGCGAAGAGGACAGCGATGAAGAAAAAGAGAAGATAGATCCTACACAATGGATCACCCAACACGAGAATCGCCCATTATTCTTTGGAGGTATTGTGGTAGAAGCAGAAGATGCTACTTCGCGCAAAGGCAATCCATACGGTAGATACACTATTGAAGACTATTCCGGTAGTTACCAATTCACGCTTTTTGGCGAGGGTTACAAACAATATGCTAGTCTATTGCGACCCAATGTATATGTATTTTTAACGGGTATCATTCAACAATATGGCAGTAATCAGCGTTGGTTCAAACCCAAAGCAATACCTGAGGCGGAATACGAATTGGCTATACAACAGGTAGATTTGATGAGCGATGCACACAAACATGCCAAACAAATCACGATTCATATACCTATCGAGAATATCCAACCATCACTCATTGACGATTTAACGGAGTTTTGCGAGAAACATGCAGGAGAGACACCGCTGCATTTGCGTGTGTTCGATGACATCAAACAGAATGTCATTACCCTCATTGCACCACCTATACGCATGGACAAAGACTTCTACCATTGGATAAAAATGCAAGAGATAGATGATATCTTCACCCATTCAGTACAATAAATAACATAAAAAATGACAATACCATGAAAAAGAACCTTTTTATTTTATGCATGATGAGTTTCTTCATGTATTCTTGCTGCGAAAAACCCATTCTTATCGGTCACCGTGGCAGTCTTCTTGGTGTAGAGAACACAGAAGAAGCGTTTATCAATGGTGCCAAGCACTATGGCTACCAAGGATTGGAATGTGATGTCAAGACCACCAAAGATGGTCAATGTGTTTGTTGGCACGACAATGATCTGAAACGTGGCGGTTGGGATTCGGTATTTATCGCAGAAACCACATTAGATAGTCTGCTCACGCTCACCCTAACCCAAACGCGTAAAGAGGTGACCTATACCGCAACTATTTGTACTGTTGATCGTTATTTGGAGATCTGCAAGGAGTACAATGTGTTCCCTGTGGTAGAACTCAAATGGGCGACGGGTATCAACAACAACGATATGTCACTCTTCCCATCGCTCTATGCACTCATTGAGAAGCACGGATTGGTAGAGGAGGCGGTTATCCTGACCTCCATGCGCAAGTCATTGGAGTATATCCGCACCAACTACCCTCAACTGCAATGCCAATACCTGCGCCAAACGGTGAAGGATGAGGATGTGCAATGGTGCCACGAGTGGAAGACCAATATCAGTATCCAACATGCTAACATCAACCCCGAGTTGGTGAACACCTGCAACGAGCTGGGTGTAGAGGTGGCAGCATGGACGGTGAATAACGACAGCACCTACCAACGTCTGGTGGACTGTGGCTGCGCCTTCATAACCACTGATTATCTGGAAATCAAATAAGACCTTTGGACACAGGACTCCAGACTCCGGAGAACAATAATGAAAAAGACGAGGACATTCCTCGTCTTTTTCTATTCCACGCCTTTAAACAGTAGCGAAGCGTTCTCTAAACACTAAACTATAGCGAAGCGTTCACTAAACAAGCTTAATACGCATTCATCTGCTCCTTCACGGTCGCAGTGATCATGTCAGCGAACTCTTGTACGGTCATCTGACCTTTCTCCTCAGCGCCTTGTTGGCGAACACTGACGAGTCCGAGTTCTGCCTCTTTCTCACCTACGATGAGCATGTATGGGATACGCTTCAATTCGTTATCGCGGATCTTACGTCCGAGTTTCTCGTTGCGGTCATCTACGATGCAGCGTACATCTTGTGCCTCGAGCATCTCTTTCACTTTGTGTGCATACTCGTTGCTCTTCTCTGAGATTGGCAATACGACTGCTTGGTCTGGAGTGAGCCACAATGGGAACTTACCTGCGGTATGCTCGATCAGCACAGCCACGAAGCGCTCCATACTGCCGAATGGCGCACGGTGAATCATCACAGGACGGTGCTTTTGGTTATCCTCGCCTACGTACTCCAGGTCAAAGCGCTCTGGCAAGTTGTAGTCCACTTGGATAGTACCCAACTGCCAACGACGACCCAGCGCATCCTTCACCATGAAGTCCAATTTAGGACCATAGAACGCAGCCTCGCCAGTCTCAACGCGAGCAGGCAATCCCTTCTCTTGGCATGCCTCAATGATAGCTTGCTCTGCCTTCTCCCATACCTCGTCCGAACCTACATACTTGGTGGTGTTGTTAGGGTCACGCAGTGAGATTTGTGCCTCGAAGTTCTCGAATGCCAATGACTTGAAGATAATCTCGATGATCTCCATCACGCGGATAAACTCGCTCTTCACTTGGTCAGGACGGCAGAAGATATGCGCATCATCTTGAGTGAAACTACGCACACGGGTCAAACCGTGCAACTCACCCGATTGCTCATAGCGATATACAGTACCGAACTCAGCAATACGCAGAGGCAGATCCTTGTAGGAGTGAGGAGTATTCTTGAAGATTGTACAGTGGTGAGGGCAGTTCATTGGTTTGAGCAAATATACCTCGCCTTCCTCTGGAGTGGTAATAGGTTGGAAAGAATCCTTACCATAGTGATCCCAGTGACCAGAAGTGATGTACAAGTTCTTGTTTCCGATATGTGGAGTGATCACTTGTTGATAGCCATAGCGTTTTTGAATCTTCTTGAGGAAATCCTCGAGGCGCAAGCGAAGTGCTGTACCCTTTGGCAACCAGATAGGCAGACCTTTACCCACCATGTCAGAGAACATAAAGAGCTCCAACTCTTTACCAATTTTGCGGTGGTCGCGCTTCTTAGCCTCTTCAAGGAGGGTTAAGTACTCGTCGAGCATCGCTTTCTTAGGGAAAGTGATACCGTAGATACGGGTCATCATTGGGCGAGAGTCGTCACCACGCCAGTATGCAGCTGCGCAGCTAAGCACCTTGATGGCTTTGATGGCCTCGGTAGATACCAAGTGAGGACCCTTACAGAGGTCGGTAAACGCACCTTGTGTATAGGTAGAGATATGTCCATCTTCCAGTTCGCTGATAAGCTCGCACTTGTATGTCTGACCTTTTGCGCCAAACTCTGCGAGTGCATCTGCCTTAGCGATAGATTTCTTTACCAATGGCTCTTTCTTAGCGCGAAGCTCTGCCATCTTTTGCTCGATAGCAGCGAAGTCGCTATCCTTAATGGTTTGTCCCTCGGCAGGATACACATCGTAGTAGAAACCATTCTCAATGGCTGGACCGATACCGAATTGGATACCTGGATACAACTCCTGCAATGCCTCTGCCATCAAGTGTGAAGATGTGTGCCAGAAAGCATGTTTCGCCTCTTTGTCCTCCCATTTGTGGAGTTTGATGTCACAATCCTCAGTGATTGGGGCATTGAGTTCTACGATTTGCCACTCCTCTTGGTTAGGAGTTTTGATACTGGCAACAAGGATGTCTTGTGCCAAACGGCTGCTAATGCTTGCAGCTACCTCGTAAGCGGTGATACCGCTCTCGTACTCGCGGACGCCTCCGTCCGGAAAAGTGATTTTAATCATGATGTTGTTTTTTCCGTATTGTTCAAAATTGTTCAGTGCTTCGCGTTCAGTATTGTCCAATGTTGAACTATCTTGAACCATGTTGAACTATTTTGAACCACTTTATTTAATAAACCTACAAATGTTTACGGCTCAGGGCTCACGAATGCCCATTTACCAAATTTCCTGCAAAAGTAGTGATTTTTTTGCATATACACAAGAAAAATGAGCAAAAGTTCACTTTCAACTGCGATTTTCTTATAATTTTCTTTCCCCTATCGGGTGGATAAGCGGTGGATAAGCGGTGGATAGCCTCCCTTCAAACGACCTTTTCTGACCTCGGCGATTTCCCGCCGAGCATCCCCCATTTCCCGAAGGGATACCGAACCCTTACCGAAGGAGTATTTGAGCATTTATACGAGCAAGAAGAACGACAATCTACACGACAATATAAAACCTCACCCTGCAAATTGATTGACTTGCAGGGTGAGGGAAATATAATTTTGTCTGTATTATTTTATCTCCTGTCCCATAATATTATAGGACTTATCGTTGTGAAGGATAACTACTTGTCCATCACGAATAAGCTTTTTCTTAGAAGGATCCATGCCACCAATAGTTTGTACATTTTCTACATCGGTTGGCAACTGACTGATTGGCAAAATAGTACCAAACTTACTCCATGGATCCATATACTTGTAAATGTCTACTGACTCATCAGGTACATATAGTATTGCTGATGAAGTGGTTACTCCCTTAAAAATATCCGTATCTGTACTTGGAACTAATACTGCTTTGCAAACAACCTTATTTAAAGATGCACAATTAAAAAAAGCCCAATATCCAATGCTATTCACACTGTTGCCAATAGTTACAGAGGTTAATATTTTACAACCATAGAAAGCACATTCTCCAATACTTGTCACGCTATTAGGGATAGTCACAGAGGTCAAAGAAGAGCAACCATAGAAAGCATACATTCCAATGCTTGTCACGCTATTAGGGATAGTCACAGTGGTTAAAGATTTGCACCATCTGAAAGCATCTCTTCCAATGCTTGTTACACTGCTAGGAATAATGGTTGTTGCACAACCTTGAATAAGAGTATTGGTGGCTGTTTCAATAATGGCATTACATCCTCCACGACTATCGTAATTCAGATTATCACTTTCTACAACAATTGAAGTCAAATTATCACAACCAGAGAAAGGGGCTCTTCCAATGTTTGTCACACTATTAGGGATAGTCACAGTGGTTAAAGAACTGCATAAATGGAAAGCGTCATCTCCAATGCTTGTCACGCTATTTGGAATAGTCACAGAGGTTAAAGATTCGCACACTCCGAAAGCGTCATCTCCAATACTTGTCACGCTATTAGGGATAGTCACAGTGGTTAAAGAAGAGCAAACATAGAAAGCCTTATCTCCAATGCTTGTCACGCTATTAGGGATAGTCACAGAGGTTAAAGATTTGCACTCGCCGAAAGTATATTCTCCAATACTTGTCACGCTGTTAGGAATAGTCACAGAGGTTAAAGATTTGCACTTACAGAAAGCAGATCCTCCAATGCTTGTCACACTATTAGGGATAGTCACAGAGGTTAAAGAAGAGCAATTATAGAAAGCCTGCTTTCCAATACTTGTCACGCTATTAGGGATAGTGACAGAGGTCAAAGAAGAGCAATCATAGAAAGTACTCTCTCCAATGCTGGTCACGCTATTAGGAATGGTCACAGAATTCAAAGCAGAGCAACCGAAAAAAGCACTCTCTCCAATGCTAGTTACTGTATATTGTGCACCATTATACTGAACGACGGAAGGAATAGTGACTGAAGTTGGTTCTCCAGAATATCCTACCACCTCTGCTGTATTAGAAGAAATTGTTTCGTAATATAAATTACCATACTTAAACTTTGCCCAAAGGCTATTTGTCGCCATGATGGCGAGTAACAAAGTAAATAATTTTGTTTTCATTGTTGTTTGATTTACTTTTATTCCCCACTGGCCCCAAGCAGAGAGTGTTTTTATTTTAGGTTATATATAGACATACAAAAAAGCGTGGAACCTTACCTTTGCTTATTCTTCACTCTGAGGTCTTGGAATACCCTGCTAACAAGAACAAGCAACTAACGCCCACGCCTGAATATGAATGCCACCAAACAGAGCCATCCCGAAGGATGCTCTGCAGGCGGGATATACATATCCCAAGGGCGTTTACTGCCTTCTTGTTTTGGGCTAGCGAAACTTTCCAAGTTTCAGAGTGCCAATACAAGCGCTAATAAACGCTTTTTATAATATGTCTGCAAACTTTCGTTTGCGACTGCAAAATTACTACATTTTTTTGAATTGTGCAAGAGTAGTGTAAAAAAAATGCCACTTATGTCCGAAAATACAATTGGCGATTTTGTCGCAATCTTAACAAAACGCACTTTTTCGGTTTGGGTGGTCTCGGGGAGTTCTCTCGGAGTTCTCAGGGTTGTCTCTCGGTGAAATCAGGCAACGGATCAAGAAACGAAAAGAGAAAGAATCTTAATAATTGCTACTTTTTACAAAAAATCCCCACTCTCTTCTGAGTGGGGATTTTGTTTAGTGAACGCGCTACTAACATCCCAAAACGCTACGAGAGCGTTTTCGGGACCCCCGTAAGTGCACTACTGTTTGGAGTTTAGAGAAAAAAAAATCGCCACCTATGTTCGAAAACACAAGTGGCATTACATAGTTTATGAAATTCTTAATTCAAAATTCTTAATTAA
This sequence comes from Paludibacteraceae bacterium, assembly GCA_045639365.1. Classification (GTDB taxonomy): domain Bacteria; phylum Bacteroidota; class Bacteroidia; order Bacteroidales; family Paludibacteraceae; genus Colicola. The sequence goes on along the minus strand of JAZUCY010000021.1, from coordinate 8,220 downwards.
CAATACCTCCCATCATCGTATAGCACACCCCATCGCGCAGGAGCAATAATTGTCCATCACGGATAAGCTTTTGGCAATTGGGTTCTGGTGATGGGCTATTGGGTATTGGATATAGGCTATTGGCAATAGACTCCGTATTCACCGTCAGCGCATCCAACGCAAAATACATCGGTGTGTTCATACCAAACTGCCCCATGTCAGTAGTGGTCATACGGAAACTCAAACCTTTCGTTTGCCCCAAATCAGTCAAAGGCACTTTCACCCAGCCATTATTCTTCTCGCCATCAACTGCCAAATAGTAGGTAATAGACTTTGTCTCGTGAAAAGTCTCATCTATCGCGCTGATAACCAAAGCCAACGTATCTTCCTCAGTAAATGCACGTGCATTGAACACCCCACCCTCAGTGATAGCCTTCATCGTATTGCTATTCTGGCAGATATACACATACTCGGGGTAATACGCCTCATCAAAGAGAATCAAATTCGAAGAATAGCCCTGTGACTCCGTCACCCAATCCGAGAAATAGCCAAGCACGTATGGCGTAGCTTCACCCGACAAGCCTCCATTTGCCACACAGCCAAAGACATTAGCCGTATCCTGCGACACACGCGACAAGGTAAAGCCCTCCCAACTTGACCACCAATAGGAGTTCTGACTGGGCATGTGCGAGAGCATAAAACGCGCCTCATTCACATAAATGAATTGGCACAAACCACTATCGTTATAGGTACTATCCCATACATCCGTGCCATCGTAATAGCCCAAGCCGTAATCCGCACAATAGGTAATAGGATTACCTGCCAAATCCGTGGCAGTAGTCAAATCCATCGTTATCTGCTCCGCCGCAACTGTCAGCGAAAAGCCTATAAACAGTAAAGAGAAAAAACGTTTCATAAATGGGTTATGTTTATTAAAGACAACTTAAACAACATCTGCGCGCGCCCAACATTGGCGCTTGCCTGAGAGTAATTGTCTTCATTGTTGATTTTTAATTGTTTTAATTGTTGATAAATGTATTTTCCCGTGCCCTGAGCAGTGTTCTTATCTCACTTCGTTCGAACGATCGCGTTGCGTACGGCGAAGCGGAATGGTTGTTTATGTTGTCTTCTTATAAACAATTCTGTAATCAAATTTGTTTACTCAGGTTACAAAAACAACAATATCATCAATTGGCCCGTCAGCACGCGCAGGAACATGGTCAGCGGATAGACCGTAGAGTATGCCACCGCAGCACGGTCATTGACCGACGATACAGTAGTAACATACGCCAAGGCAGGAGGATTGGTCGTACTACCTGCCAACACACCCATCAGCGTGAAATAGTCCAGTTTCAGCCACAAACGCCCTACCACACCCATCAGCAACAATGGAACCAAGGTAATGATCACGCCATAGCCAATCCATGCATAACCACCATCCAAAAGCGTAGGAATAAAGGTCTTACCTGCACCAAAGCCAACTGCTGCCAAGAACATAGCAATACCTATCTCGCGAATCATCAGGTTGGCACTACTGGTCGTATAGGTCACAATATGCATCTTTGGTCCAAAGCAACTCATCAAGATAGCCACAATCAGCGAACCACCTGCAATACCCAACTTGAATGGCTGTGCCAAGCCTGGCAGCATGATTGGCAACAGACCAGCTGCCACACCCAACGCCAAACCTAAGAAAATAGAAGCCAAATTAGGGACATCTAATTTCTTCGTTGAATTGCCAAACAATTGCTCCACTTTATCCACAGCGCGCTCCTCACCTACCACAGTAATACGGTCACCCAATTGCAGATATAAATCGCGTGTAGCCAAGAGCTCTACTCCTGCTCGACGGATACGTGTGATAGATACGTGGTAGGTTGCTCGTACTTTCAAATCACCAATGCGTTTGCCATTTAGTTCTGATTTAGTCACCACGACATGGCGAGACACCAATTGTGCATGCTCTTTTTGATCAGTAGGAAGCGATGTTTCCATTCCGAGCAGCAATACGCTCTTTTCGTTTTCCTTATCCACCACTACTCGAATACGATCACCTACATGCAATACCGTATCCACATCGGGCAATTCGTCTTTGCCATCGGGACGTATCAAACGAGATACTATCAGATTGATGTGGCAGAGTTGGCTCAAATCGCGGATATGTATTCCCTCCACTTGCGGATTAGCAAGCAGAATATCCACATATCCTACCTCCTTTTGCACTCCGCTTTCCTGAGCAATGCGTTCTTCCTCTTTATCCAATCGGATACGGAAGAACCAACGCATAGCCAACAACGATACAATAATGCCCACTACACCCAATGGATACGCCATAGCATAACCACTAGCTATGTTTGGATTGAGTTCACCTGTTATGTCCGAGAAGGCTTGCTGCGCTGCGCCCAAACCTGGGGTATTCGTCACAGCACCAAACAACACACCTGTCATTGTGGCCATCTCTTCCCCTGAGAACAAGTGAATCAGATAAGCCATTACGCAACTCAGCACTACGATACTTACCGCCAATATATTGAGTTTTATTCCGCCCTTTCCAAAAGAAGAGAAGAAACTTGGTCCTACCTGCAAACCAATGGAATATACGAATAGTATCAATCCGAAATCTTTGGCAAATGTTTCCACTACGGGGTCCAAGTGCATACCAAAATGCGACATAGCTATGGCACAAAACAGAATCCAAGTAATGCCTAATGTGATACCTTTGAACTTTAAACGATGACTAAGATAGATACCCGTAGCAATGGCTATGGTAAGAATAAAAATCGAATGTGGTACTCCTGTACCAAAAAACAGACTATTTAACCAATTCATTTTTTTGTTGTATTTAGACGTTAGACCGCTTTGCTGTTAGACGTTAGACCACTTCGTTGTTGGAACGCTTCGCTGTTAGACTCTTGGAATCTCTCAGTCCGCAGGGCGTTCTCTCAGCCGCAGGCGGTCTCTTTTCTATCAGCACCAAAGGTGCGGTCTTATTCACTTACCTGCAATAAACTGCGGATCGAGATAGGATTGTTCCATCTGGTCTATCGCCTCTATCTCTTCAGGGGTCAACTCGCGTGTGCGCGTGCATAACGCGTCAATAAGGTGTGCCGAACACGCATTTATCGTTCCTATACGGTCAAACGCTGCATACTGGCTCAAGTTTGCCACACGCTGACGAACCGACTGGACACCATGCTTGGCTAATTTCTCAACTGATGGCGTAATCGCTTGCTGCAATGCATTGAAATCCACATTCACGAGTAGTGTTCCATGCACAATAGTGCCTGTGGGCAAGGCATAGCAGGCATTACCCGACACCTTGTATCCATCCACCATTATATCGTTATGCTCCGATTTTACCGCAGCAAACCCACAATTGCGCAACACATCTGACACGCTATCTAAAAATGACTGAAAGACCACTTCGCTATGCGTATTGGGCGAGATCAAACTCATCATCAGATTGCCCTCATCTGCATACACACACCCTCCCCCACTCTTACGGCGATACATGGCTATATCGTTATCTTGGCAGAATGCGATGTTCACCTCGGCTTCCATCACCTGATGGCGACCAAAAATCACCGTCGGCGACACCACCCATGTTACAAACATCTCTTCCTGCACATGCTTGGCAAGGTACTCTTCCATAGCAAGATACCATACCAAACGACGATTAGAAGGGGCAATAATGTGAAGCATCTCTATTGATAGTTTAGAGCGAAAGGCTTTTTCATTGCACATCTCGCTTTTTATCCTTATAGAAAGGTAACAAAACAAAATAATTTATCACTCCCGCCAATGCTATCGCAGCTATTCCTGCCAACTCCTCGGAGAAGTGCAACCATATCAAGAGATTGAGGAATAACAACTGTATCACATAATTGATTGCACGACCAAACAAGAATCCGCCAGCGTTTTTCCATGTGGGACGTACACGGAAGGTATAGAAGCTCGTCAAGAAATAATTGCATACCATCTCAATGATAAACCCCGCGGTAAATGCTACTGATGTCAAGATGCCCACTTCGGGCCATTGACGTTGAAAGACCATCAATAGCAGGTAGTATATACCATACTGCAATCCCGTTCCTAATGCTCCTACGAGTACGAAACGGGCTGCAGAACGATATTTCAAGGGCAATCGCCCCGTCAGGGTTTTCATTGTTTCCTTGTTTCTAGTTATGCTAGTTGTACTAGTGCTGCTAGTTATACTAGTTGACTAAGCATCTCTTCCAATGCAGCTGATAGGCCTTCCACATTGCGGCCACCCGCGGTAGCCATCCATGGTTGACCGCCACCACCGCCTTGGATATTCTTAGCAGCCGATTTGATGATTTGGCCAGCGTTCTTGCCTGCTTCTACCATTGATGGTGATAGCACTACGGCAATCATTGGTTTGCTTTCCCATTCGGTAGCAGCCACGAGAGCGAAATGCTTGTTCGCAATCTTATTCTTCATGATCAATGGCATATTGCGCAAGAGTGTTGGGTCCACGCTGCCTGTCAGGCGAACAAGTTGGATACCATTGCAATCTTCTTCCTTAGCGATGAGTTCGTCGCAATAGCGCTCCACTTTCTCTGCCATAAAGGTCTCTATTTGTTTTTTCAAAGCAGCGTTCTCATCAAGTGCTTTGCGGATAGCACCCGTCAGGTCTGGTGCATTATTGAACAACGCACGCAAGTTATTGAGGGTGTCCACTTGTTTGTAGTAGAGTTCATCAGCTTTGTCTGCTGTCACCGCTTCTATACGACGTACACCAGCAGCCACACTTGTCTCCAACACAATGCGTACTGCACCTATCTTACCTGTGCTTGCAACGTGGCAACCACCGCACAACTCTGCCGATGGACCATATTTAATCACACGTACCTCATCTCCGTATTTCTCGCCGAAGAGCGCCATAGCACCCATTTCTTTCGCCTTCGCAATAGGTGTATTGCGACTTTCTTCCAATACTAAGTCTTGACGAATCATCGCGTTGGCAAGAATCTCTACTTGGCGCAACTCCTCTGCACTCACTTTTTGGAAGTGTGAGAAGTCGAAGCGCAAACTATCTGCGTTCACAAAACTACCCTTTTGCTCCACATGCTCGCCCAACACTTGGCGCAATGCGTAGTGCACGATGTGGGTAGCGGTGTGGTTGCAAGCAATGGCTTGACGGCGAGTGGTATCTACCTCTGCTTTGAGTACACCTTCAATATCTGCTGGCAATTCAGCACAGAGATGTACTGCCAAGTTATTTTCCTTTTTGGTGTCCAGCACACGCACATTGCCAAGTGTACCTGTATCACCAACCTCACCACCCATCTCAGCATAGAATGGAGTCTTGCTCAACACCACTTGGTAAAGGGTTTTGCCCTTTTGCTCTACCTTACGATAGCGCATTACCTGTGTCTCGCAAGTCAGTTCATCGTATCCCACAAACTCGCTTTCGCCTTCTGCCAATACATGCCAATCGCCGAGTTCTTGTTTGTTAGCTTGACGTCCCATTTCTTTTTGGTGTTCGAGGGCTTTATTGTACTCTTCTTCATTGGTGGTAAAACCATTCTCGCTCAAAATCAGTTGAGTCAAATCCAATGGGAAACCGTATGTATCTTTCAATGTAAATACGTCCACACCCGAAATCTCTTTGCCCTTAGCCTCTTTCATCAGTTTGTCGAGCAATGTGATACCTTTGTCCAATGTGCGCAGGAATGAATCTTCCTCGCTCTTAATCACAGGGGTGATTTGTCCCTCTTGCTTCACGAGCTCTGGATAAGCAGCGCCCATGTCTGCAATGAGTTGTGGCACGAGTTTGTACATGAACGCCTCGCGTTGTCCAAGGAAGGTGTAGCCATAGCGCACGGCACGGCGCAGGATTCGGCGAATCACATAACCTGCCTTCTCGTTGCTTGGCAACTGACCATCCGCAATAGCAAAAGCGATAGTACGAATATGGTCGGCTATCACGCGCATTGCCACATCGACTTTCTCTTCCTTTCCGTATTCGCAGCCGCATATCTCACCGATCTTGCGGAGCATAGGTTGGAATACGTCGGTATCGTAGTTCGACTGTTTTCCTTGCATTGTACGAACAAGGCGCTCAAAGCCCATACCGGTGTCAATTACTTTGTTTGGTAGGCCATCGAGTGAGCCATCCGCTTTACGATTGTATTGCATGAACACAAGGTTCCAAATCTCAATCACTTGTGGGTGATCTTTATTCACCAATTCGCGACCAGATAGCGCAGCTTTCTCCTCTTCGCTACGGCTATCCACGTGAATCTCTGAGCAAGGACCGCAAGGACCTGTATCACCCATCTCCCAGAAGTTGTCGTGCTTATTACCGTCCAAGATATGGTCAGCAGGCAAGTGCTTTGCCCAGATGCTTGCAGCTTCGTTGTCGCGCTCAATACCCTCCTCTGGTGAACCCTCAAAAACGGTCACATAGAGGTTCTTTGGGTCAAGTTTCAATACGTCCACGAGGTACTCCCATGCCATGTCAATAGCGCCTTCTTTGAAGTAGTCGCCAAACGACCAGTTGCCGAGCATCTCGAACATTGTGTGGTGATAGGTATCGTGTCCTACTTCCTCCAAGTCGTTGTGTTTACCACTCACGCGCAAGCATTTTTGTGAGTCTGCTACGCGGGGATATTGAATAGGATCATTGCCCAATATGATACCTTTCCATGGGTTCATACCGGCATTGGTAAACATCAGTGTTGGGTCATCTTTGATAACCATAGGTGCAGAAGGTACAATCTTGTGTCCTTTCTTCTCAAAATAATCCAAAAAGGATTGTCGAATTTCTTTACTTGTCATATATTTATTGTTTATTTTATCCCATTAAATACACATTAGTGTATCAGTATCTAAAAATCGCGCAAAGGTACAAAATTTTTATGGGATATGCAAATGTTGCTGCTACTTTATTTTTGAAATAAGTTTTCACATTCCAAAAGTTAACATTCTCCTACTTATTATGCGAGCATAAAAAAAATCGCCATTCATGTCCGAAAACACAAACGGCGAAATTAGTTTGACTATAAGTATATATTATAGCCGTATAGTGATGAATTAATGACGGTTCAAACGTGCGCCGTCAGCCTCTGGGTTGCGAGCAGGACGATCACCACGATGCTCTGGGCGTGGACCACGACGCTCTGGGCGAGGACCGCGATCACCACGAGCAGGACGCTCTGGCTCTACATAACCCTCTGGTTTCTCCTTCAATGCCTTAGCACTGAGCTTGAACTTACCCGTCTTTTGGTCAACCTCCATGAGTTTGATAGTGATCTTATCACCCTCTTGGATACCAGTCTCTTCCATAGTCTCATAGCGCTTCCAATCGATCTCAGAGATGTGGAGCAAGCCCTCTTTGCCTGGCATGAACTCTACGAAGCAACCATAAGGCATGATAGACTTCACGGTAGATTGATATACCTCGCCTACCTCTGGGATAGCCACGATAGCTTTGATCTTAGCGATAGCAGCGTCCATAGACTCTTGGTTGTTAGATGCAACCTCGACCTTACCGCCCTCTTCTACCTCATCGATAGAAACGACAGCGCCAGTCTCAGCTTGGATACCTTGGATAATCTTACCACCAGGGCCAATCACTGCACCAATCATATCTTTAGGAATGATGAAGCTTACGATGCGTGGAGCATGAGGTTTGAGGTCAGGACGAGCCTCTGGCATGGTCTCAACGATCTTGTCGAGGATGTACATACGTGCCTCGTGCGCTTGTGCCAAAGCGTTCTCAAGAATCTCGTAGCTGAGGCCATCCACCTTGATATCCATTTGGCAAGCGGTCAAACCATCGCGTGTACCGGTGGTCTTGAAGTCCATATCACCGAGGTGATCCTCGTCGCCAAGGATATCGCTGAGAATAGCGTATTTAGTACCCTTGCACTCAGAGATAAGACCCATAGCGATACCAGATACAGGTTTGATAGGTACACCAGCGTCCATGAGGGCGAGCGTACCTGCGCAAACGGTAGCCATAGAAGAAGAACCGTTAGACTCGAGGATATCGCTCACAACACGGATAGTGTATGGATAATCAGCAGGAACTACAGACTTAAGCGCACGGCAAGCGAGGTTACCGTGACCAATCTCACGACGACCTACGCCACGTTGTGGACGAGCCTCGCCAGTAGAGAATGGAGGGAAATTATAGTGAAGGAGGAACTTCTCCGTACCTTGAATGAGTGCCTCGTCCACCATCTTCTCATCGCGGCTGTTACCGAGGGTAAC
>JAZUCY010000020.1:0-2233 GCA_045639365.1 Paludibacteraceae bacterium | reverse complement strand
GTTGTTGCTCAAAGACGAGTTAACAGACCATTTAACACTCTATGCAGGTATCAACGAAACGCGTTTTAAGCGCGTGGTTCGTCCTGGCGATGTGGTGGAGACACATGCTACCTTGGTAGCTAAACGCGGACCACTCGTGTTGATAGATGCTACTGCCACCGTGGATGGCGAAATGTGCTGCAAAGGAAAATTATCGTTTATGTTGACTCCAAAACAAGAACTAAAATGAAATTATTAGCAGGAAAAACAGCCCTTATCACAGGTGGAACGCGTGGTATAGGCAAAGCGATTGTTTTGGCTATGGCAGAGCAGGGCGTAGATATTGTGTTTACCTACTTAAGTCGCAGCGAATTGGCGATTCAAGTGGCAACAGCTGTACAAGCTATGGGCAGAAGATGTTTGGCTATTCAGGCAGACGCATCCGACAATGCAGTAGCCAAACAGGTCGTCGAACAGACTATCCGAGAATTTGGACATATTGACATACTGGTGAATAACGCAGGTGTCACACAAGATGGGCTGCTCATACGCATGAACGAAGAGCAGTGGGATGAGGTGCTCAATGCCAACCTCAAATCTGCATTCAACTATAGCAAACATGTGTCGCAACACATGATTGCTCGTCGCTATGGTACTATCATCAATCTCTCCTCCGTGGTAGGTATATTTGGCAACGCAGGTCAATGCAATTATGCAGCTTCTAAAGGGGCAATCAATGCGTTTACCAAGTCACTCTCCAAGGAGTTGGGCGCAAGAGGGGTACGTGTCAATGGCATAGCACCAGGGTTTATTCTCACCGAAATGACACAAGAACTGCCAGAGGAATTGCGTGCGCAATACCTCAAAGATATTGCACTGCGCCGCTTAGGTACCCCAGAGGATGTCGCCAATTTGGCAGTCTTCTTAGCTTCAGACAAAGCCAGCTATATTACTGGTGAAATCATTAATTGTAGTGGAAATATAAAATCATAAGTATATGTCATACAATCTATTAAAAGGAAAGAGGGGAATCATCACAGGTGTCCTCAACGAGCAATCTATCGCTTGGCATGTGGCGAAACGCGCTGTAGAAGAGGGAGCAGAAGTACTACTCACTAATACACCAATGGCTATCCGTTTTGGTACAATCAATCAGTTGGCGGCCACAATCAATAGCCCTGTAGTGGCGGCTGATGCAACGAGCGTGGGCGACTTGGAGCAATTAGTAGATACCGCTATGGAGCATTTCGGCGGACAATTGGACTTCGTATTGCATTCCATTGGCATGTCGCCTAATATCCGCAAAGGCATTGGTTATCAAGAGTTGAACTACGATTTCTATGCTAAAACCCTTGATATATCTGCCATGTCGTATCACAAACTGCTCCAGACACTCTACAAGAAAGATGCCCTCTGCAAGGGTGGCTCTGTAGTGGCACTCAGTTATATTGCAGGCGACCGTGCTATGCGTGGATATGGTGATATGGCGGATGCGAAGGCAATGTTGCAATCCATCACGCGTAATTTTGGTATTATCTTTGCGCAAGAGAAAGGAGTGCGCGTAAATACGGTGTCGCAATCTCCTACCATGACTACCGCAGGGCAAGGTATTGAGGGAATGACAGAGATGATTGATACCATAGACCGTATCTCTCCGCTGGGTAATGCTTCAGCAGCAGATTGTGCGGATTATGTGATTACGCTTTTCTCTGACCTTACACGCAAAATCACCATGCAAACACTCTATAGCGATGGTGGGTATTCATCTGTTCTACCTATTTTTTCAGAGAGGTAGATAGCTAAGATCATAGTTAATATAAAAAATCAACGAGTTTGCGGTTTCCCACAAACTCGTTGTTGTTTTCTATAGACTACTATCAATTACGCTTGAACAGATTCGATGTAATCAATAATATCTTGTACGGTGTTGATTTTAGAGGTATCGCCATCTGGGATAGAAATGCCAAACTCTTTCTCAAACTCCATGATCAACTCCACTGTATCGAGTGAGTCTGCATTGAGGTTTGCTGTGAGGCTTGCCTCTGGAGTAACTTGTACGGGTTCAACACCCAATTTGTCCACGATAATTGCTTTTACTTGTTCTTGAATTGCTGACATAATTAATGTTTTTTTGTTGTTAATATCTTTGATTTATCTTTTCTTGCGAAACTGAGTGCAAAGTAACAACATTTTTATGGAACACACAATTTTTCTGGAAAAAGTGAATGTTTATTCCTACATTTGGACGATTTTT
>JAZUCY010000019.1:0-8205 GCA_045639365.1 Paludibacteraceae bacterium | reverse complement strand
TAGGTATCACACCCGACTTTATGGATCGCGTAGCTGCGCTCTATAAAGAGGGCGTAGATGCTGTGGTGCTCGATTCAGCCCACGGTCACTCTAAAAATATCGTCAACGCACTCCGTACTATCAAAGCCACATATCCTGACTTGGATGTAGTAGTAGGTAATATTGCTACAGCGGAAGCCGCTAAGTACCTCGTAGAAAATGGTGCTGATGGTGTGAAGGTCGGTATCGGTCCTGGTAGCATCTGTACTACTCGTATCATCGCTGGTGTAGGTGTACCACAATTGACTGCGGTCTTCGAAGTAGCAGCAGCCCTCAAAGGTACTGGCGTTCCAATGATTGCTGACGGTGGTCTTCGCTACTCTGGTGACGTAGTGAAAGCCCTCGCTGCTGGTGGAAACTGCGTGATGTGCGGTAGTATGTTCGCAGGCACAGAGGAAGCTCCTGGTGACACCATCATCTACAACGGTCGTAAGTTCAAAGCGTACCGCGGTATGGGCTCTATCGACGCTATGAAAGCGGGTTCAGCCGACCGATACTTCCAAGGCAAAGAGACCAATGTCAACAAACTCGTACCAGAAGGTATTGTAGGTCGTGTACCTTACAAGGGTCACGTAGCAGAAACAATCTTCCAACTCATGGGTGGTCTTCGCTCAGGTATGGGATATGTTGGTGCACATAACCTCACCGAACTCCAATCAGCTAAGTTCGTGCGTGTTACCGCTGCTGGTATGACCGAGAGTCACCCACACGACATCACCATCACCTCCGAAACACCTAACTATAGCCGTGGACAATAAGCATTCCACCACTCCTTATACCAACACGCCACTTGTCGCACACAAGTGGCGTGTTGTTTGCTATCCCAGTACTCACCCATTTTATGCCATTTTGTCAGTCCAACCCACTTTGGCAAACTTTTTGTATATCAACATTTGCAATATGTAATTTTTTTAATGACTCAATATTATGACAAAAGGAAACATAGGGGTAACATCAGATAACATCTTCCCCGTCATCAAGAAATTTTTGTATTCAGATCACGAGATTTTTCTGCGTGAGTTGATTAGTAACGCCGTGGACGCCACCCAGAAACTCAAGACCCTCGCCTCTGTGGGCGAAGCCAAAGGTGAACTAGGCGATACTCGCGTACGCGTGATACTTGATAAGAGTAAAAAGACCCTCACCGTACAAGACCACGGTATCGGTATGACCGCTGAGGAAGTGGATAAGTATATCAATCAAATCGCGTTCTCAGGTGCTGAGGAGTTTGTCAACAAGTACAAAGACAACGCCGCTGCTATCATCGGTCACTTTGGTCTTGGCTTCTACTCCGCTTTCATGGTTGCAGACAAGGTAGAGATTTTCTCACTCTCATACCAAGAGGATGCCAAGGCTGTGCACTGGTCATGCGACGGCTCGCCTGAATATACTATGGAGGAGACCATCAAGGCAGAGCGTGGAACCGATATTGTGCTACATATCAATGATGAGTATGCACAGTATCTCGAGGATGCAACCGTGGAAGGCCTACTCACTAAGTACTGCAAGTTTCTCCCCGTAGAGATTGCCTTTGGCATGAAAAAGGAGTGGAAAGATGGCAAACAAGTGGAGACTAGCGAGGAGAATATCATCAACGATGTCAATCCAGCATGGACACGCAAACCTGCGGATTTGACCGATGAGGACTATACGAAGTTCTATCATCAACTCTATCCACATCAAATGGATGAACCGCTGTTCCATATACACCTCAATGTGGACTATCCGTTTAACCTCACAGGTATCCTCTATTTCCCTCGCATCAAGAATAATATTGATATTCAGCGTAATAAAATACAGCTCTACTGCAACCAAGTCTTCGTAACCGACGAGGTGGAGAACATCGTACCACAATACCTGACGTTGCTCCATGGTGTGATTGACTCACCAGATATTCCGCTCAACGTGAGCCGCTCGTACCTGCAAAGCGACAACAATGTGAAGAAGATATCCTCGCATATCACCAAGAAAGTGGCTGACAAATTGGCAGAGATTTTCCGCAATGACCGCGAGGATTTTGAGAAGAAGTGGGACGACATAAAGCTCTTTATCCAATATGGTATGCTCAGCGATGAGAAGTTCTACGACCGTGCGGTAGGGTTTGCACTCCTCAAGAACATCAACAGCAAGTATTACACCCTGGAGGAATACAAGGCAGAGGTCAAAGAGGCACAAACAGACAAGAACGGCGACCTTATCCTACTCTATGCTCAGGATGCCGATGCCTCATACGCCTATATCCAACGCGCAAAGGAGAAAGGCTACGATGTCCTCTTGATGGACGGAGAATTGGATGTACATGCTATGTCGCAGTTTGAACAAAAGAGCTATGGCGATGGTTCTGACGACACGAAACAAATGATTCGTTTCGTTCGCGTGGACTCCGATGTCATCGAAAATATTATCCAAAAAGAAGACAAAGCGAAAGTAGAACTCACTGCTAGTGAGGAAGATGCACTTCGTTATAGCTTCGAGTCTCAGTTGCCAAAAACCGATAAAACCAACTATGCAGTAAGTATAGAGGCTGTATCTGCGGATGCGCTTCCTGTTTTCCTCACCCAAAACGAGTTCATGCGTCGCATGAAGGAGATGTCAGCTCACCAACAGGGTATGTCGTTCTATGGCAATATGCCTGACCAATACAACTTGGTCATCAATACCGCCAACGACAAAGTGAAGACCTTGATCGCTGAGATTACCACTGCTTGTGCAGAAGGCACTGCGCCTATTATCGAGCAGATTGCTGCTAAGCAAGCGGAAGAGAAGAGCCTGCAAGAGGCACAAAAGGGCAAGAAGGAGGCCGACCTTACCCAAGAAGAAAAGGATGCTGTGACCAACGTAACCAAAGAGTTGGCAGCTCTAAAGCAACAACTCAAGGAGCAATATGCAGCATACGCTACGGGGAATGACAAACTGCATCAACTCATTGATATCGCCATGTTAGCAGCAGGCCAACTGAAAGGTGAAGCACTGGCGAAATTCGTCAATCGTTCTGTAGAATTACTCTAAGCCCTATTCCATACCATACGTTGTATGGCAACACTTCGCCATTTGTGTTCGATAAAGACACGAATGGCGATTTTTTCAGTACTAAAGGCAAAACGAAAGTCTAAAATAGCATTTACCAACTCTTTTTATCCCTTTTCTCTTGCATATATAAAAAAAATATACTAACTTTGCAGGCTGAATAATATGGATAATTTTGCACGAAAATGAAACAACGAAAATTCATATATCTGTTACTTCTCCTTTGGGGTATTGCCATGTCTTCGCATGCGCAAACCAAGGGTGCAGGCAACAGTGTGTTCCACTTTTTGGATTTGCCCGTATCTTCGCGTCTCAATGCTTTGGGTGGCGAGAACGTAGCTATTGCAGACGACGATCTTAGTATGGCGTTCATCAACCCCGCCCTACTCACTGCCCATACTGATAAGGTCTTGCAACTCAACTACGCCTACTACCTCGCAGGCACCATGTTCGGTAGTGTGATGTACGGACACAACTACAATGATAATTACTTTGCGGCAGGCGTACACTACCTTGACTATGGGCAGATGGCATACGCCGACGAGAATGGCAATCTACTTGGTTCGACATTCACTGCCAAAGATATTTGCCTCAACCTCATGTACGCCAGACAGTTAGGGCCACTCTTCCGCGTGGGTGCTACGCTTAAGCCTATATTCAGTGTCTATGAGCAATACACCAGTTTTGCTCTTGGAGCGGATGTAGGTGCTCACTTCCAAACGGCTGACAGCACATTGCATCTCGGATTGGCATTGCGCAATATCGGATGGCAACTCAAGTCCTTTTATGAGGAGGACCTCGGGCAACATACTGAGATGCTTCCGCTCAACCTTGAGTTCGGTCTCAGTTACCGCCTCGCACATGCACCTATCCGCCTCTCGCTCACTTTACACAACTTGCAACGCTGGGATATTGCTCCTCTGGAGACGGATGTCAAGTGGCATGACATGCTCCTGCGCCACACGATTTGGGCGATTGATATTGTTCCTAAGAGCGAAAAATTCTACCTAACCGTGAGCTACAACCATCGCCGTCAAGCAGAAATGAACATTGCCGATGTCCGTAGTCTAGCAGGACTCGCTTTTGGTGCAGGCGTCAAGATATATAAATTCCGATTGGGATTTGCTATGAGCCAATATACTAAGAGCAATTTCACATATCAAGTATCGCTTTCAACCGACATCAATAGTTTTCTAAAATAACAACTCTACATTATTCATACATTATGCCACACAATCCTACACAACCCTATACAACTCTACACAATCCTATCATCGTCGCTGTGGACGGTTATTCGTCCTGTGGCAAATCCACCATAGCAAAAGCCCTTGCTAAATATGCCAATTATATCTATGTGGACACAGGTGCCATGTATCGCGCGACCGCATTATACGCACAACGAGCAGGCCTATCAGAGCATTTAGAGAAAGTGGTAGAGTTGCTAAAAGACATCCACATATCATTCATTCAAACACCTAACGGTCAGCACGTTACACTCAACGGAGAAGATGTAGAGTCACAGATTCGCACATTGGAGATTGGCAATTTGGCTTCACATATTTCCACCATCAAAGAGGTGAGGGCATTCCTTGTGGCTGGGCAGCAAGCCATGGGAGAGCAAAAAGGCATCGTAATGGACGGCCGCGATATTGGCACCGTGGTATTCCCTAATGCCGAGCTCAAACTCTTCCTCACAGCCTCACCCGAAGTCAGAGCAGAGCGCCGTTTCAAAGAGTTGCAAGCCAAAGGCGAGAATCCCATCTTTGCCGAAGTACTACGCGACACCAATGACCGCGACTATCGCGATACCCATCGCGCAGAGAGTCCACTCCGTCAGGCAGAAGATGCCATTGTGGTAGATAATAGCCAGATGACACGAGAGGAGCAGATGCAACATATTATTGATATTTTTGATAAGGCAATCAGTTAAATGCAAGTCACTATTGACGACAATTCAGGATTCTGTTTCGGCGTAACAACAGCTATTCAGACTGCCGAACGCGAGTTGCAGAAAGGAGCGCTTTTCTGCCTTGGGGACATTGTGCACAATGGTCAGGAGGTACAACGCCTTGACCAATTAGGGTTAGAGACCATTGATTACGACGATTTGCGCACCTTACATAATGTACGCGTGCTCCTGCGCGCGCACGGAGAACCGCCGTCCACCTATCATATTGCCAAGCGTAATAATATCGAGATTATAGATGCGTCCTGCCCTGTGGTACTCCATCTGCAAAAACGTATTCGAGATACCTACCAAACTATATATGGCAAGAACACGGGCGCACAAATCGTCATTTTCGGCAAGAAGGGACATGCCGAAGTGATTGGATTAGAGGGGCAGACCAACAATACCGCCATCGTGATTGAATCCATCAACGACCTTAGTTTGATTGATTTCAGTCGTCCTATCTACCTCTTCTCGCAAACTACGAAGTCGGTAGAAGAGTTTGAAGCTATTGTTGAGGCAATCAAGTGTCATATACCTGAGGGGGCATTCTTTGAGTACCACAATACAATTTGTCGCAATGTAGCGAACCGTGTCAAACGCCTGCAAGACTTTGCTCGCAGCAATGATGTGGTGATTTTTGTCGGTGGACAAAAGTCTTCTAATGCAAAAGTACTCTTCGGACATTGCCTTGAAGTAAATAGTTGCACGGTTTTTGTAAGTAGTACGTCGGATATTACTCCTCAGTTGCTTCAACAGTGCCAAAGTGCCGAGCGCGTAGGTATCTGTGGAGCCACCTCAACGCCTAAATGGCTCATGGAAAATGTAAAACAACACATAGAGAACAATGGAATATAAACCTCAAACAATAGGTGTCCTCACCTCGGGAGGCGATGCACCTGGTATGAATGCAGCTTTGCGTGCAGTTACACGCGCTGCTATCTCTAACGACATTAAGGTAAAAGCTATTTACCGTGGTTATAAAGGACTGATCGATGGTGAAGTCAAAGAGTTCACTACACAAGATGTGAGTGGTATCATTCCTCGTGGCGGAACGATTATCAAATCGGCTCGCTGCCCTGAGTTTACGACCAAAGAAGGTCGCCAAAAAGCGTACGAGACCATTCAACGCGAGGGAATAGAGGCTCTCATCGTGATTGGTGGTGATGGTAGTTTTACAGGTGGTCGCCTCTTTGCGCAGGAGTACAAGATTCCTGTGATTGGTATCCCTGGCACTATTGATAACGATTTGTGGGGCACTGATGCTACTATTGGTTACGATACGGCTCTCAATACGATCATGCATTGTGTGGATACCCTGCGCGATACAGCTACTAGCCACGAGCGCGTGTTCCTCGTTGAAGTGATGGGACGAGATGCAGGTTTCTTGACCCTGAATGCTGCTATTGCAGCAGGTGCAGAGGCAGCTATTATTCCTGAGCGTGCTACTATCATTGAGCAGATTGAGGAGGCCATTGGTCAGGGCAAACGCAAAAGCAAGAATTCGAGTATCGTGCTTGTGCAAGAGCACGCCATTGACGGTGGTGCACAGGCAGTAGCTAAGATGATGGAGCAAGCCCACCCGGAGTTCAGTTCGCGCGTTACTATTCTCGGTCACTTGCAACGCGGTGGCTCGCCTACTGCCAACGACCGTATTTTGGCATCACGTATGGGTATTGCTGCTATCCAAGCATTGCTTGAAGACCAACGCAACATCATGGTCGGTTTGCAAGACGATGAGATTGTGTATGTGCCACTCAGCAAGGCTATCAAGCAGAAGAAAGATATCAATGCCGAGAAATGGGCGGCTATGCAAATCCTCAGCATTTAACCCAATAGCCTATCACCAATAGCCACCCTTTAAAATGTCCAAGCGTGTCCTCATAGGTATGTCGGGCGGGATAGACTCCACCGTGGCAGCAATCTTGCTCATTGAGCAGGGTTACGAGCTTGTGGGAGCCACTTTCCGTACCTTCGACCCCACCCCACTCGCCCATAGCCAATCACCCATAGCCAATAGCCAATCCCCCCATTGTGCTTCGGAGCAAAGCATCCTTGATGCGCAACAGATGGCTGCGACCTTGGGTTTTGAGCACCATATATTGGATTTCCGCGACACGTTTCGCGAGCATGTGATTGGCAATTTCGTGAGCGAATATGCGTGCGGTCGCACGCCTAATCCCTGTGTGATGTGCAATTCGCATATCAAGTGGGGTAAGCTCATGCAGGCAGCCGAGGAGTATGGTTGCGACTATATTGCCACGGGACACTATGCTCAGATTGCGGAGCATCAAGGACACACCTATCTCAAAACAGCGGTGGATATCCACAAAGACCAAACGTATTTCCTTTGGATGCTCACCGAAGAGAATCTTCGACGAACCATATTCCCTTTGGGTGGGCTCACCAAGGCTGAGGTACGACAGATTGCTTTTGATCATGGTTTTGTTGCACTCAGCAAGAAGGAGGAAAGCCAAGATATATGTTTTATACCGAACAACGACTATCGCACCTTCCTCTCTCAGCACGGTGTATCCATTCCACAGGGCGAGTATGTAGATGCCACAGGCAAAGTATTGGGTATGCATCAAGGGTTCTGCCACTATACTATTGGGCAGCGCAAAGGATTGGGGATTGCTCTTGGGGCACCTAAGTTTGTGACCAAGATTGATGCTCAGACCAATCGTGTAACTTTAGGTGACCGCGAAGACTTACTAAGTACCCAAGCCATGATTACCGATGTGCGTATTCGCGATTGGGATTGGCTCAAAGAGTCCCCCGAGGTACAAGCTCGTATCCGATACAAATCGCCTGCGGTAGCCGCTCGCGTTACTTCGATGGGAGATAGTCCTCTATCTACAAGTCCAACAGACACGACCAACGCAATGGTTACTTTTAGCGACTGCGTTTGGGGCGTCACTCCTGGTCAGTCATTGGTGATGTATAAAGATGGTTTAGTTATCGGTGGTGGTATTATTCAATAGGTCTCCCAAATATCTCATCAATCACGCACTATTCCCATATTACTACAGAGATAAATACGAAAAAGAGAGTGTGTCAAAATTTTATGACACACTCTTTTTTATCTATTTTCTATGTTTCCTTTACCTCTCCAGCCATCGTAACCGTTACCACCCCGTTACCACCTCGTTACTGTCGTGTAGTTTCCCGGCAGACTGACCACTGTTTTA
>JAZUCY010000018.1:0-21243 GCA_045639365.1 Paludibacteraceae bacterium | reverse complement strand
TATTCCTCAAGTTGCTGAATTATTGCAAATGAATGTTCGTGGTATTGCAAAGCATTTCCAAAAATTGCAGCAACAAGGCATTCTTCGCCGTATAGGTCCCGATAAAGGCGGACATTGGGAAGTAATTGAATAAATACAGCGCACTGCGCTAACGACATAAAATAACATAACATCACTGAGCTTTTGCTCTTGTTCTCGAATTTCGAAATCTGGTAAATTTCATTAACGGGAGAACAAGCACTCAAAAGTTCACGCTTTACGGCGTGGATTGTTCGTTTGCTTATATCCCAAAAGGTTTACCAGAGCCAGAAATTCGTATAGGCAAGTCAAAGCGAGTAACCACGCTTTTTTTGTGGCTATACCTGAGTAACAGAATAACGAAATAATAAGCATATATGAAAAAGTTTTTTACACTTTGCCTCCTACTTGGAATGGCTGTAGTATTCATCAATGCCAATAATGATGAACTTTATCACAATTTTGCAAACGAGCAAGTTCTGTTAGATGAATTAGATTTGTTTGAGTATGCTAATTTTCCCGAAGGAACATCATTTGAGATTTTCCAAGATGAAGTAGATGATTTGGGTATTAGACATCAGTCGTATCAACAAATGTATCATGGCATAAAAGTGCAATCTAAAATGATACTTGTACATTCTAAAAACGGTCAATTACTGTCGCTGAATGGTAATGTGATGAAACAAAATCTTGCACCTAAGGTCATCAAACAAAATCTCAACAAACTACAGGCGCGCAAAAAGGTTAATAGTGAGACAGACGAGAAAGATATTACATTGACCATTTTGTGTATCAATGGCATATATTACACTGTTTATAAGGTACCTAATCCAGAAACATTAGAAACCTTCTATATTGATGCAGAAAGTGGAGAAATTGTGTTTGTAGAGCCTGCATTACAATCTGCTGATGTCAAAACGCAAGCACTCACGCGCTATAGTGGTTGGCAAGAAATGACTATGTACGAAACAGATGGGAAATATCTTTTCCTCGATTCCGCACGAAACATCGTAACGCTTGGAGCAAAAGGAAGCCCTAATGTAGATTATTACTTTTCGGAAGATTTTATATTATCGCTACCAGATTCAATTATACAAAAACTAATGAATGAAGATTCCGAAGCAATAGGTAATTATATCACTTCTCCAATGATGTGGGACTATATTAATCAGTGTAACATTTTATATAATAATTCACCTGTTATATATATTCCTACAATAACTAACATCACAATTACAAGTGCTAATTCATCATGGTGGTATGATATTTGGGATACCAAGCCCGATATTTTTATTGAGATATACAACTCTAACAATCAACTCGTTTATGTGTCTCCTACATTCAACGATGCTACATTCCCTATATCTTTCCCCATGTCGGTTGCTGTCGCAGATGGATATGTTATTCAGATATATGATGAAGATGCGACAGGGAGTTCTTATGGCGGAGGTGTCAAGATATCTACAACCGAACCTGGTACCTATTCGTGGTCAAATTCATCTACTACTTCAGGTATGCTAACAATTATGGAAGATGCTACAGAATATGCTGACATACATTGGGGAATGCAAAAAACCTATGATTTTTATAAAAATATATTCAAACGAAATAGCTTTGACAATAAAGGACATATTATTTACAATATCGCATTTCCTGAATACGATAAAATTGTATTTAAAAATATGCCCAATAATGCAACAGCACAAGGCGCTTTTGAGCCATATTTTATGTATTACGGATATGGTGATGGGGCGTACATGAATCCTGTTGTCTCTTTAGATATAATGGCACACGAATTTACACATCTTGTAACAAGCCAAAATGGAAATGGAGGATTAGATTATCTAAATGAATCGGGAGCTTTGAATGAAAGTTTTTCGGATATCATGGCTATGGGAGTAAAAAAATACACCTATGGAAGGACTAATTGGACCATTGGTGAAGATGTTATGATTGCGGATCCCTATTTGCGATCAATGAAGAATCCAAAATCGGCTGGTCAACCCGATACATACGGAAAAGGAACTTGGATTCCCACTACCTCAACTCCCAATGATGCAAATGATCAAGGAGGAGTACATAAAAATAGTGGTGTTCAAAACTTTTGGTTTTACCTTTTATCTGAGGGGGGAACAGGAACTAACGATAATAACGAAAAATTTACGGTTAAAGGTATCGGAATTGATAAGGCATTACAAATTGCATATCGCACATTGATTCACTATCTCACACCCAGTGCAACATTTGTGAATGCGCGACAAAGTTCTTTGCAAGCGGCACGAGATTTATATGGCGCAAACTCTACAGAGGAAATAGCCGTTACCAATGCTTGGCACGCAGTAGGTGTTGGAACCAAATACACCAATATGATTACTATTAAAGCTAAAATGCCTACAAACTGGGGAAACACTATTTCTGCATGGGTGTGGGAAACTGGAAGTAATGGTGAATGGGTGACATTAACAAAGGAAGGTAACTGGTACACTTACTCTAAAGACTGTAGCGAACTAAATATAGTGTATGTCAATGGTTCTAACTGGAATGGAGATAATAATCAAACTGTTGATATTACTACAAAAGTATCTGCTTGTTATCAAATAGGTAATAATACATCTGGAAAAAGAACATACTATTCTATAGAATGTCAAGATCCTACTACTGACATTCAAGATGTCGAATATGAAGAACTTAAAAAAGTATCTTATCAGAAGGTTATACGCAATGGTCAACTTCTGATTATTCGCGATGGTAAGACTTATGATTTGATGGGGCGAGAACAGTTCTAAATTACCTTATCCTACTTTATCTCACCTAATCTTACCTAATCCTACCGCAAACTACCACCAACTCACTAAATAGTTGTACCTTTGCACCGTCTTTCGAAACAAACGCGAAAGGCGGTGTATTTTTTTTGCGCAGAACAAACACACCCAACCCCAATCACTAACCCTTAAACCTAAAACTAACATGTCAAAAATCAAACTCGAAGCACCTTTCCGCTCATTCCGCGGTAAGATCTGCAAACACACCGACATCATCTTCAAGGAGATGTATGGCACCAAGTTCACTTCGCAAATCTGCAACCCTTATACGGGCGCACCTTCGGCTGCACAAGTCGCACAAAAGAACAAGGTTGCCACGGCTGCTGCCAACATTGCTGCACTCACCCCTCAGCAATTAGCAGACTATCAAACCGCCTTCAAAAAAGCCAAACGAGAGGGCAAGTACAAAACCCTCCGTGGATACATGATGGCACAAGAAATGGCTAAACTCTAACCCCAGCCTCTAACCCTAAACCTTAATTCGTTAAACCTTAAACCTTAATTAACTATGGGACAAGTAGTATTTGAAGACCCTATTCACCACATCTCGGGCAAAATCTCCAAAAAGTATCGCACTTGCTACAACTACCGCAAGCGCTCCGACCGTAAGTACACCTCCGTTCATGGCGATCGTACTACGCCTTTGACACAAAAAGAAATTGATTGGCGCACGAAATTTGCACAAATCTGTCAAGCAACTATGGTGCGTCTGGCTGACCCAACTACCATGGCACAAGATCAAGTGAACTTCCGCAATCAAACCAAGTACAAAACCCTGTATCAGTACATTTGGCATTTGATGCGTGCGGAGATTGAGGGCAAGTAAGCATGAAACGCTTGCAATTGACAACTGCTTTGGCATTGTGCATCTTCGGGTGCACAATGCTTGTAGCGGGTTTGTTATCTCCTCCTCTCGGTGAGATTCATCATTCTTTGCTAATCGCTTTTGGAGAAATCCTTACATTCTCAGGGTCTCTCATTGGTGTTGATTATAAATACCGTTATAAAGAATAATTTCATGAAATCTTCTCTCTCCAAACTCGCACTATGGCTCAGCCTCTTTATGGGGCTGTGCCTTGCATGCACACCACAGCAGCGACTATCGCGTATTATCAACCGTCACCCATACCTCAAAGCAGCTGACACCACTAAGGCTATCGCCATTGACAAAATCACCGACTATCAATGCAACGCTACACCTTTTCAGTTGCCGACTACTAACGACCCTTGCCCGGACTGCGATTCGTTGATTCGTGCCGCAATCAGGAATAATGGCGCTTCAACAACAGCAGGTAGCGCAAGGGCTTCGTTAGTTCTCGACGAGAAGGAACAGGTAATGCTACAAGCCGAGCAACTACCCGATACTATCCACGATACTATCTATGTAGATGTACCAGTAATCGAGTATGTGTCACGAGAGATCGAGAAGCCCGAAAAACCCA
The DNA here is from genome assembly GCA_045639365.1 of Paludibacteraceae bacterium. Classification (GTDB taxonomy): domain Bacteria; phylum Bacteroidota; class Bacteroidia; order Bacteroidales; family Paludibacteraceae; genus Colicola. The sequence goes on along the minus strand of JAZUCY010000018.1, from coordinate 16,961 downwards.
TCAACTCCTTCTTTCGTATATCAGGTATAGGACTGTGGATGTTATTTTTGGTATTCACTATACTATTTATCCTCAAAAAACTCTTTCTGAAATGAAACTAAATAAAGTGTCGATCACGCTTATTGTCGCCTGCATGATCATTATTATTATCCTCATCATTTTTCTTCGCCAACTCAAACAATTTGCATTAGGTATGCTCACAAACAACTACTTCACTATTGACGAGCTTTGCGCTTCTGATACTGCAAGCGAACTCGGCATAGATAACACACCGACTCGAGACGCAGAGGCTAATCTTATACTATTACGCGACCGCGTCCTTAACCCCGCACGCGAGGCATTGGGCTCAACTATCTATGTGAATAGCGGATATCGTAGCCCACAGCTCAACGCTGCTGTAGGTGGAACAGCTACCAGCCAACACCAAACAGGACAAGCTGCTGATATTACCACTAAATCCCGCAAACGCAATCAGCAACTCTTTGCTATCCTTGTCCGACAGGGCAACTTCGACCAACTCATTTGGGAAGGTGACGGCAAATGGATTCATGTATCATACAGTGCAACCGCCAATCGCGGCGCAATCCTCGCACAGAATACAAACGGTGGATATACCAATATCCAATCTAATTGGCAAACTACAATAGCCTAAAGAAAAGTTGTACCAACCCGATTTGTACGCAAGTTGTAACAAACTTTGTACCACGCGCAAACATGCTAAATATCAGCGGTTTGCGCGTTCTTTTTTCAAAAATTGGTACATGGTACAACTTTTTCGGTACATTGAAGCGCTACTATGTGTGTATGAATAGACTTTAGAATTTAGGTGCATGTTCTTCGAGGGTTTGTATAAGGTTCGGGTCTGCGTGATTAGCATAGCGCGTAGTCATAGCCAAATCGTGATGATCGGCTGCCTGCATAACGGTTAGTGGGTCAATACCTGATTTCAGCATGTTGTTTATGCCTGTATCTCGTAAACTATATAGCTGCATCTCATCGGGCAAGTGCAATGCTTTGCGCATTTTGTCCCATGTCTTAGTGTATTTGGTAACAGGCATAGGGGATTTGCCTGGCTTAAAGTCCGCACCGATTAAATACCAATCATCTGCTGTGTTATTTAGTAGGGGTGCAATCATCATTACTAACTCTTTGCTCAGGAAGGCGTGGCGATTATGACCGTTTTTCGTCTTGTCCGCAGGCATGAATATATACTGCTCTTTCAGATGGATCTGCTTTATCTGTATGCGCGCTATTTCAGCGGGACGGAGTAGGGAAGTAAACACCAGTTCAAGAATGATCAAAAAAACAGGGTTTTTCTCCAGTAGGTAGTCTTTAATCTTCTGTCGCGTGTTCGGTGGTATGATAATGCGCTTCTTCTCATCTTGTCGTTTGGTTTTTATATGCTCAAATGGATTCTCTTTGCAGTAGCATTTCTGTAGAGCCCACGAGAATAGGGCTCTTGCCATTTTGAGCTGATTATTGTATGCGCGTGCAGCAACCTCGCGCTCCATATAGATATAGTCCATATATTGCACAGCCAGCGTCTTATTGAATTGTATGCACTTACAATTTGGTGCCGATTCGGCACACCAGTTACTAAAGATGTTGCAGAAACTTCTGTAGCTGCGCATGGTGTCAGGCTTTAGTTCTTTGCTCTTTTCGGATAGGTAGAGTTTTATCATCTCGTCAATGGTAGTGTAGTACCTTGCGTTTTCGCTTTCGCCGAAAGGTGTCCAACCACCAGCGAGTTTTGCGTTAATGGTGCAGATGATCTCGTTTGCAGCCACCTTAAATTCGGCGATGGTACGATATCGCTTGCGCAGTGTGTTGAGCAACATGCGCTTGCGTTCCATTTTGTCTGTAATGGGATTGTAAACATAGTAATTTACCTGCCAGCCTTCGCTATTGTGTCGAAGTACGGCGGGTATATACTTGTTATACGCGGGTGAGAGTTGTTGAAGATTGGGCATTTTTTTTCTTCTGTCGTTTTTTGGAACAACAGGAGAAGTTTACCATAAGTCCGAAAAAAATCGGTCGGAAATCTGACAGGGTTATAAAAGTAAAGATTGGCTATCTCCTTGATAACCAATCTTTGTGGGCGTTGACGGATTCGAACCGCCGACCCTCTGCTTGTAAGGCAGATGCTCTAAACCAGCTGAGCTAAACGCCCTAATGGGAATGAATGGTGGGCGTTGACGGATTCGAACCGCCGACCCTCTGCTTGTAAGGCAGATGCTCTAAACCAGCTGAGCTAAACGCCCATTCAATGTCTCAGTATTTAACGGAACTCTTGCTTTCCTTACGAAAGCGGGTGCAAAGGTACTGCTTTTTTTTGAATTGACCAAATATTTTTGGAGAAAATACGTTCTTTTTTGTTATTTTTTCAATTTTTTCACTTTCCAAGCCCAAAAATGGGTGTTTTTGGTCTTCAAAACGAGAAAATAGTACAAAATTATGGTGGTGGCAGTAGCGATCAAAATTCCTGCAAAAATATCCAATGCGAAATGCTGTGAGAGGTATATTCGGGTGTAAGCACCGAATGTTGCAGCAATAAAGCAGAGGCAGGAGAGGATATGCTTGCCACGGATATTGTCTGCATACAACATCACGCTCAGTGCAAAGAATAGAGCGAAGAAGGTAGCCGTATGTCCTGAAGGAAAGGATAGCCAATGATGTATCTTGACTCCATCCACGAGCGGAAGGGTAATATCAGGGTAGTTTTCGGCAAACCATGTGAGTGGTCGTGGTGCATGAACGATATGCTTGATGGGCTGCACGATGAGCGTGGTGAGCAGCAGATTGCTGGCGAGAAACGTTGCCCAACCTGCACGGTAGAAAAGAAGCAGTACAACCATGAGGTATGGAAGCCAATCTACCAGATTGGTGAAAAAGGGTACAATCCTATCTAAAAAAGGAGTGTGTGGTTGGCAGAGTAGCAGATGCAGTTCGCCTTTGGGCACGCAGAGTAGGGCAATACCTAAAATGAGCGCCAACACGAGTGTTGGCACTAAAAAAGGGAACAAATAATACAGTCCTGACTTATTGGTAGGAGAAATAATCATTTCTTTGTTCCAATTTGTGTGAGACAATTGACGAGTATGTACCACACAATGCAAATAGCTCCGCCCAAAACGGCGATGGTGATTTGCTTATTGGTGATAGCCATAGTAGCGCAAGTACCTAAGATAAAGCAGTTACCGACTAGGAAAATGATCATACGCATTTTTCCTCCCTCTGACGACTTGAAACTGAAGAATGGGATCTCGCTAACAAGTAGATAGCAGCTAATCAAACTTCCAATCAGGAGTATATAGGGTGTCCAAGTAGGAATGTTTATGCTATTGAGCCAGCACACGAGAGATGCCCAGAATATAGCATTAGGTGGGGTGGCGAGACCAATAAATGAGGTTGTTTGGCGTTCGTCAATATTGAATTTCGCCAAGCGCAGCGCGGAGAACGCTGCTATAAGGAGTGCGACGAGTGCCCACCAACCGATGATAGGTTTGAGGTAGCAGAAGAGTGCCATAGCAGGTGCAAGACCGAAGGTGATATCATCGGCGAGCGAATCGAGTTGTACACCCAATGGAGATGGCACTTTGAGCCAGCGTGCAGAAGCACCGTCAAAGAAGTCACACAGACCACCTGCCAAAATGAGGGCGAACGCCCAAAGGAACTGCTCTTGTGTGGCCATAAAAACAGCTACTGACCCGCACAAAAGATTTGCGCAGGTCAGGCTGTTAGGTATAATGCGTTTGATTTGCATATAACTATAAGTTATGAGCTATGAGTTATAAGTGATAAGTACTTATTTCTTGCCGTAGCTGCCGTTGACGATGCGGCGAGCAAGGAATGTGGCAAGGAAGGTACCCACACTACATGCAATCACCATCCAGAAGAAGTTTTGATAGCCAATAGCTTCTTGGATATAACCTGCTACCAAACCAGGGAGAATCATACTGAGTGCCATGAAACTGGTACAGATAGCGTAGTGAGAGGTCTTGAACTCGCCCTCAGAGAAGAACATCATGTACATCATATAGGCGGTGAAACCGAAACCATAGCCAAATTGCTCGATAGCAAGAGCGATGCCGATATATACCATGTTGGTAGGCAAGTACACACTCAGGTAAACGAAACTCAAGCATGGCAGGGTCATAGCGAGAGCCATCCACCAGAAGGCCTTCTTCAATCCTACGCGAGAGATATAGAAACCTCCGAGGATACCACCAAGCAGCAAGAAGATAACACCAATAGCACCATAAACAACGCCCAACTCTTGCATGGTCAAGCCCAAACCGCCAGTATCGCGTGCGCCGAGAAGGAATGGATAGATCATCTTCATGAGGAAGCCCTCTGGCAAACGGTAGAGAAGCATAAAGAGGATAGCTACCCAAAGACCTGGTTTGGTGAAATAGGTAGCAAATGCCTTTCCGAAACCTGAGATAATATCCTTCACAGAAGTTTCTGCATTAGGTTTGTCGGCATCAGGACGTGGCGTGAAGAACATGTGCCATACAGCCATGAGCGCAAAGATAACGGCTGTGATAACCATAGTCACTTTCCATGCGAGAGGCATGTTTTGCTCGCCTTGCTTAATGGTCCAATCGTAGATGATACCAGGGATAGCGATAAGCGCAGAGTTGCAGAATACGTTGCTCAGGCGGTAGAATACACTACGCCAACCAATCATCTCAGCTTGTACACCAGAGGTGAGAGCCAGCATATAGAAACCGTCAGCAGCAATATCGTGAGTAGCACTAGCAAACGCCATGATGATAAAGGCAATCAGCACACCCATGAAGAGCTTCACTTCTGTACCCATAGCCGCGATGGTAGCAGGGTCAGGTTGAGGAATGGAGAAAATGGTCAGTACTGCCAGTCCCAACATGAGGAACTGCATGGTGAGGAACCACCAACGTTTGGTTCTAATCAGGTCCACGAAAGGAGCCCACAAGAACTTCAATGCCCAAGGGAAGTAGAGCAGTGTAGTGAAGAAAGACATCTCGCCGTTAGGCACACCCATCTGGTTGAACATAACCATAGAGATGTTGTTGACTAAGAAATAGGGAATACCCTGCAAGAAGTACAAGGTAGGTACCCAGAGCCAAGGATTAATACTTTTTAGTGATTTCATGACCTAAAATGTTATAAGTTTTATTGTTTTTAATGATGATTAATTGTCCGTTGTGTAAGACTTTTTCTGCTGTTTCTGATTGTAATAGGTTATCAATGTCTGTCGTTTGACTTGGCAGACCTTTGTAGTGCAAGTAGATACCTTCAATAGGTATGTTGTATTCTTGTTTGTCTGCTTTGGTGTTGATGGTGAATTTGATTGTCTCCAGCGAGATAGGATAGATAGCATGATCGTCATTTACTTCAAATAGTTGGTTGAAGTCGATGTATGCGCTTGTTGGCTTGTCTGCTGTCAGCTCCTGGAGCGTATATGTATAGGTGGTTAGGTTGTCATCTGCTCGTTTGAGACTGAAAGTGACTTTCTCAAGTAGATTGCCCTTTGGCGTAAAACGCAATTCCATTGCGTATGGAGTGGAGTAAAGTATTGTATCTGCGTTTAAAGTTACGTGTGGAGCGCGACCGCCTGAATAATTGAGGTAGAGTTCTGCTATACCATCGCTATTGGCATTGAATGCCGTCTTCCATGCACTGCTGGTTGTTTTGAGTGTCCAGCGGTTGTTAATGTCAATCATGTCTTCCCAAAGATATGGCGTATGTTCGGGTGCTTCTACCTTTACAATAAGGTGCAACGTGATGTCGCCAATAGTGCCGTGTATGGTGGTGCGACCATTTTGTAGGCCTTTGAGCACACCGTTTTCTACTTGGCATATAGCAGGGTTGTCCACTGTCCATGCGAAAGCAGAGGAGAGCATGTCAAATTTCTTGTTGTCTAACTCTCCGCTAATTTCGATAGGGTAGTCCCAACCTGTGGACACAATCACACTATCCAAACGCAGTTTTGGGTCTGCTGATTCCACCAAGACAATGTCAATAGGTAAAGAGGCATTGCCGTATGTAGCAGTGAGTACACCGCTACCCAAACACACGAAGTAGCCGTCCTCGGTGATATAACCGGTCTCTGGCGCGCAGCTCAATTGTACGTTAGACAGTTGCTTGTCAATCAACATACCGTATTGGTTGTAACCTAAGAACTCAGGTTTGATAGCAGCATACTTAGGCAGGCGGAGGAAGGTGGAAGCGGTACGCATCTCAGTAACCATAGGGTCGTCTGGTGCGGTAGAGAAGAGGAAGATACTGTTACCTACGGCGCGAGGAACACCCTCGGTAGTTGGGTTGAGGATTTGTCCGCCCAAATTGAATTGTGCGCTACCGCCACCGTCTGCGCCAGCAGCTTCCCATGCACCGAAGTGACGGAGGATAGATGCCATCTCGTGGGTGTACATACCTGGTTTCTCCATGACCATCAACCAAAGGGTGTTGTGATCACGGCTCACACCGAATCCGGTACGTGGGTAGTTCTTATTATTGTAATCTTCGTTCCAGTTGCGGTTGGTGAGGCGACCTTCGCGCATAACGTAGCAGTTACCTGCGCTGAGTTGCTTGATGTCAGGGCGTTCGCCACTGTTAGACTCGTACATGCCGATGATAAATTGTACTTTATCGCCCACCTTGGCTGTTTCAAGGAAGGTCTTTCCTGTACCGCGTCCGCGGAGAACAGCATAGCCGTCTTCAATCTTGGTGCCTCCTACATTGTTGATGCTCACTACCTCAGCGAATAGGTGCTGGTTGATAGCCCAATCTTGATCCAGTTTTACGACCAACTCTACCATAGGTAAGTTGGTACCCAAGCGTGCATCAATCTCGGTTTTGGTGAGAGTGGATTTGGTGCCCATGTCAGAGTTGAAGAGTACCACTTCGTTATCCGTAGGGTTGCTGCGGTTGCGGTTTACCTCGCTGATAGGCATGGCTTGGTTGCCAATAGCCAAGTGTGCATCCCATGAGAATTGATCAATGTGCGCATGTTTTTGTCCGTCAATCATCAAATAACCGATGTCTTGTCGGCGACCGAAGACTGGGTCTGGATCACCATGACCGATATTCCAGTTGGTAATGTTGGTACCGATCTTGCCATTGCGCACTTGACCTGTGCAGGCTACACCTGTTAGGTTATTGTATTTACCATCATCTTGGGTGGAAACAATCCAGAAGTTGCAGTTAACAGATCCGATGGAGCGGTGTCCAGCAGAGTCTAATCGTGCATGAGCATCTGCCATGCGCTCGGTATAGCCAATAGTGGTATGATGGCTTTCTTCAACAGTATTATATGGATTGGTGAGATCCACCTCATAGATATAGCAGTGGCGAGTGCTTGACGAATTGGTAATGTCGAAACGAGTATAGACAATACCTGGTCCAACTTGGTAACTCTCTAATGTGTCAATGCTGTATTGAAGGATTTTGGTGCTATCCAAGTCAGCTTGGATATTGATAGTGCCATGTTGTGCAAATGCAGATGCACTAGCAAGGGTCATGACGATGAGTAGTAGTTTTTTCATGTGATATACAATTAAGCGCACAAAGGTACTACATTTTTTTGATATATGCAAGAAAAATCGCCTTTTGGGCGATTTTTCTTAGTGTGTATGGTGTGCGTTGGTTACAAATTCACCTCTATTACTTCTCCGTAGCTGATACCTTTTACGTTGATAGCGTATGCGCAGACTTGATATGTAGTACCTATTTGCAGTCCTGAGATTGTGCCAGTGAAATCACCAATACCCTCACCGCATTTTACGATGTTGTCGGAGATAGTTGGTTCGGAAGTGGTGCTATAGCATAGGCCTCGTTCAACGACGGTGTATCCTCCATCCGAAACGACTGCGCCTTTTGCCAAGATGCTGTTGGCAGAAACGGCTTGAGCATCTTTTGTTACGACTACAGGTTTGACAGTTGTAGTGTTGAAGGTAATCTCGTTTCCGTATGCAGTACCATTCTTATTGACTACGTATGCGCGAGCGTAGTAGGTGGAGTTTGGACGTAGGTCAGATAGTGTACATTTAAAGTGTGATATGACAGAGTGTGCCACAAACTCATCATCGGTCGTTGGGTTGGGTGAGAAGCTGTAGCAAATACCGCAATCAGTGATGGCTTCACCTCCATCTGATGTATATCCTCCGCTGACGATAGCGGAGTGTGCTGTAATGGTGGATAGTGCAGGCTCGTCCGTATATACCTCAGGTGCCGATTTGGTTGTGAAGGCTACTTGCTGCCCGTACGCGGTGCCGTTGGCATTGGTGGCAAAGGCTCGTACATAATATACGGTGTTCGAAAGCAAGCCCATTATCTCGCAACTGAATTGACCTATATTAGGACTTCGTTCAATCTTAGTATCATTGATTGTTGGGTTTTCTGTAGTGCTGTAGCATACGCCACGTGTTGTGATAGCAAATCCATTGTCCTTTACAACCACACCTCCCACCATAGCAGAGAACATACCGATGTTTTCTGGTTCTGTGGTTATTACTTCAGGCTTTGATGTGAGGAAAAGTGTCTGTAGTTGGGTGACATAGACCGAGGTGTATCTATTGCTCACTTCGTAGCGAATGTAGTATAATACTTCTTCTCGTAAGTCGGTAAACTGGGTGGTGTAACTGCCTTCTTCGAGTAAGGTCATCGTTTGCGATTGGTATTGGTCAAAGTCTTTCGTTTGTGATAGTTGTACGGTGACCTCTTCGATGGTGGCATCTGTTTGCAGCGTACATGTGATGGTAGCTGTAGGGTAGTTTGTTTCTACTATTTCATCTTGGATGGTTACCGTAGCAACAGGCACTTCCTCATTGCGTTCACAAGCTACAAAGCAGAGTGTGAGTGCCACAAGTAAAACGTATATATTTGATATTATCTTTTTCATCATTTTTTCCTCCTAATTAAAACATCCAACCTATACCAGCTTCTATTTCCATGTATTTGAATCCGATGGTATTGACACCCGCTTTGAGTGTAAATCCATGTACGCTACCGATGATACCAGCAGAAGCACTCACACCGCTGGCAGATGTAGGGCCATAGGTTACCCAATTGCCGTTGTTTAGTTGCCATGCGTGTTGATATACACCGTATCCTGCTCCAATGTATAGTCCAAAGGTGTCGAATTTGTGGTCGGGCTTGATGGTTACTTCTAAAATGTCCAACACAAACCCAGCATTGATATGCCATTTTGCGGATGATGTTTTTCCTGAGTAGAAAGGCTTGATATCACCTATATACCCGTTTTGGTCGCAAACAAGGTTGTTGGTAGTGACGGTAGTATGGAAATCTGAACGTCCACTGACAAACCATCCTAATCCATCGTATGTTTGTCCGAACGTGATTCCGTAGCTAAGTTGTGGTGCGACAGAATATCCGACTTCCCCGATGATGAATGTTTTCATCACCAGTCGTTCGTCCACGGTCATTATGGGTGCTACTCGGGTAAGTTTGCCATCGTGTATGGTGATGGTATCCAAGTAGTCGTAGTAACGTGGTTTGCGTACCAGTACTTCGTAGCGACCACTGTCCATAGGAAGGCTATCAATAGGAAAGGCTATTATGTTTTTCCATTGTGTTTCCAGATTGGTGATTCGCATTGTTTCTTGGTCAGTAACAGCAGGTGTGTGTACACTTAGCCAACCGTTAGTAGGAATCAGTTTGACCACTTTTTTTCGTTCGGAACTGGATACATTGATAGTTCCTTCTTCATGGTGGTATTTATCCGCATAGACGGTATAGAAATACTTACCTTCGTTGAGTTCGATGGTTATACGTCCGTCGGTGAGGGAGTAAGGTATTTTCTCTCCGTTGTGTACAATCTCGACTTGCGCATTGGCGGGAGTTACTTCGAAGGTGAACATCTGTTTGTGGATGACTTGTTTTTCCACATATTGCATATTCTCTTCAGGGATATAGTGTACACGTCCTCGATAAACTCTATCTGACTTTAGTCTGGCATTCTCCATTAGAATGACTTCTTTGCATCCGTCTCCGCATGTCATAAAGATGTATCGCGCACGTTTAGGAATGAGGAACCACATCTCATTGGGTGTGTCCAAGTATGCATCTTGTACTGCGGTATGATTGCCCAAGTCAAGTCGGAGCAACTTCTTTGCTGCTTTTACTTCAGCAGCGTTACCCTCTAACTGCACTTGAATAAGTGCATACGGAAATGTGTCATCCAACGCAGGTTTCTCGTGCTTGCCAAACTCGTTTTTGTATGAAGTCATTACAGAAGCGAATGGCACTTCTTCAAAATCCTTAGTAATCCTCAGTTGCTGTGCCCAAGTAGGTAGCGCACAGAGGAGGAGCAGTGAAAGGATTAATGATTGATTGAAATGTTTCATTGTAGTATAGTCTATCTTGTTATGTTATTTTTTCTCGACCAATTGTCCCATAGTGGTGTATATATTTCCGTTGCGGAGGATGAGTATTTGGTCTTCGTGGAGTATTTTTTGGCAATTGGTTATTGGTGAAGGGCTATTGGTGTCCTTGATGAAGAACTCTTGCCAATATGCAGCTTGACGGTACGCCTCTTCGCTTCCCGCAGGTACTATGACGCTGATGTTTCGGTCAATATCCTTAAAGGTTTCTGCATATACAGTAGGTGGTACCACAGCATCCACAGTCATTTGCCAAACGTTGGTACAGCCTGCGAAGGCGTAATTGCCAATCTCTTTGACAGTAGCAGGGATGATAATCTCCGTGAGGCTATGACAGTCTTCTGCCAACATCTCTGGAATAGTTCGTATCTGTTCTGGCAGATAGAGGTTGGATAGGCGGTAGCTGTTCATGAGTGCGCCGAGAGGCAGTGTGGTGTTGGTAGCAGCGGAGAGGTCAAGCACTTGCATGGTGCCTCTATTTTTGGCTATATACGTCATGGCTTGTTTGGTCAGCTCGCCATTGGTTATTTCGATATAGCGTGCTTTGTTTGGCACACCGTAGCGTGTTTCCAAGGCTGGGTCTGCAGTGGTACAATGCCATAGCGCAGCAGGAGTGATAATGGTGTCGAGATGAACGCATCCGATGAGTGGATGCACAGTCTTGTTGTTGATGGTTGTTGGGTTGCCCTCGTAGAGGATAGTGCGTAGATTGTTGCAAGTTTCGAAGACTTGTTCTCCTATAGTAGTTACACCTATTGGAATAGTCACGTACTGCAATCCTGTCCAAGAGAAAGCACCGTCGCCAAGACTGGTTACGCTGTTAGGTATGTCAATGTGTGTGAGGTTAGCGCAGTCTGCAAAGGCTACGTTGCCGATGTGTGTGATGGCGTTAGGAAGTATAACATGGCTCAGGCGCTCAGGGTACCAAGGCTGTTGGCGGTAAGAGAGTAAATCAGGATCGTCGTACATGTCACCTGAGCCAGTGATGGTCATAGTGTTGTTGCTATAGTGCCAATAGAGATGATCGCCACACTTGTTAGGTGCTTCTACGGTGAGGTTGAGCACGTAGATTACACTATCGCAGTATGGGTAGTTGGCGAATGGTATGCTCTCATTGTAAGTACCAGCACTATAACATTGTTGGTTGCGCCAAGTGTATGGAAGGTATTCTTCGTTGATTGTAACATTCTCTTCCACGATGATTGTTTCTGGCAGTACGGTAAGGCGGAGAGTAACTATACTGTCGCAGCCAGTAGTGGTGGAAAGGGTTTGGGTGTACTCGCCAGTAGTCGAGTAACTTTGACCGTTCCACGTGTATGTCTCACCGTAGCAGATAGTGGCGTACTCGGTTGTATCAACATCTTCGCAAGGAGGAGTTGGTTCACAGTCAATGACTATTAGTCGAAGGGTATAGATGGCAATATCACAACCTGTTGTTGGGTCTTGCTCAACGTCTGTGTATGAACCTCCCTGTGAAAGTTCCATACCACGCCACATATACGTTTCGCCTTCACAAATGGTGACTGTCGTAGAATACACTGCTGCTTCTGGTAAAACAGTAAGGTGGAGAGTGGCTATACTATCACAGCCGAGGGCATTCATGAGAACGATACTATACTCGCCTTCAGTCGAGTATGTGTAACCATTCCACGTGTATGTCTCGCCGTAGCAGATAGTGGCAGTTTCTGGTTCTCCTGTTACAGAGTTGTTGATTGTCAAATGTAGCGTTACGATACTATCACAGCCATTGGTGGTAGTGAAGAATCTTGTGTAATCACCGCTTTGGGTGTAAGTCTCGCCATTCCACTCGTAGGATTCGCAGGCTGTCACTTCCATTTCGGTAGTTACATCTTCGCAAGGAGGAGTTGGTTCACAGTCTTCAACTATACTTTCTATATTGAGATACAAGTAGTCCACATATGCAGGAATCATACCTGCAAACTCAGCATAGGTAATAGTTTTAGTGTGTATTATGCCCATTGTAACCCTTTTCGAACTTTCGACAAGTGATTCTTCATCCGTGCAATCAATGTGTATAGCAGAACTTAAGATAACGTCACAAGCCAAATCATTGATAATGGTATATGTAAAATCTGTTTGATTAGCATGAATATCGCCCACATATAGTTTATACCAACCGGCAGTTAATTGGCTCAAACGGATATCATATTGCCAATCAAGTTCAACGGCTTCATCACAAGGTGTGGCTTCCATTTCTTGGATATTAAACTCTTGCCAGATAGGGGTGGCGCGGTAGGTGGCACCTGTGCCGAATGGTACATAGACTGGGATAGCGCGATTGACATTATCAAAGGTCTTGCTATCCACCGCTGGAGGAGTGATAGCATGAACGGTCATGGCACTCAACTTGGTACATTGCGCAAAGCCATTGTCTGCAATGCTCATCATAGAGGCAGGCAATACAATGGAGTCAAGGTATGCACAACCATAGAAGGCACCATTACCGATGGTGGTCACACCTTCTGGTATCTCCAAAGCTTTCAGATTAATACATTCGTAGAATGCCCAATGGTCAATGGTCTGGAGTTGGCTATTTGGAGCAAAAGTGACGGAGGCAAGGCTACGGCAGTTCTCGAAGGCGCGTTTGTGAATGGTCTTCACGGAGGCAGGAATGGTGACTTCGGGTAAAAACATCAAGTTCATAAAGGCGTTAGTACCCAAAGAGGTAATGCCATTGCTCAGTGTGAGCGCAGAGACTTCATCTGCGTACATATTCCAACCATATTGGCTGAGGTTCCACATGTCGCCTGTACCATTAAGGGTGAGGGTATCATTGAGGAAAGTGTATAAGATGTCGTCACCGCAATAGTCACCCATGATGAATAGGGCTTCTAAAACGGTGTCTTGTGTCATAATAATGGTGCGTGGGTTGTCGGTGTTGCCATCGCCCCATTGTTTGAAACGATAACCGCCCAATGGGGTCACAGTTAGTGTGGCTTCCTCGTTAGGATAGTATTCGCCAATACCCGAGATATGACCTTGTTTGGGGTCATAATTTACGGTGAGCTGGTAGGTAGTCAGTGGCTCGAAGTTGGCGGTAAAGGTGGTGTCCTGTGTAACTAAGATGGTGCGTGGGTTATCGGTATTGCCATCATGCCATGCAGCAAATTGGTAGCCCTCGCGTGGGAGTGCCTCAATAATAGCAGTATCATTGTCGCAGGTGTTTGGCGTTGAGATATACGCCTCGCCCATGCGGTTGTCGTTGGACTTAATGGTGAGGATATTGGAAAATATCTCGTTGATTGGGTATGTTAATTTAGCCCAATTTGCATCTGCCATATATGCCTCCTTCGCCCCACATACAAGGTTGATTTTCATAGTAGATGGAGTTCCGTAAAGTGGTTGATATTGAGATCCTGAATTTGAATTTTTTATGGAGGGAGGTGTCAGTGGAAGAAGATTAAGATTAGACAAACTTTTGCATGCATTAAAAATAGCACTACCAGTTAAATCAACAACTGTACTTGGTATAGTTAGCGAGCGTAATGCAGAACAATTGTAGAATGCAGAACTACCAATAGCCGTCAGTCCTTCTGGTAATGTAATCTCTTGTAATGCAGTGCAATTGTCGAATGCAGAACTATAAATTTTCGTGATTGAATTGGGTAGCGTGACCGAACTCAATGCAGTACAACCAGAGAATAAGGAGGAAGATATATAGCTCACCTGATTGGGTATAGTAATTTCTCGCAATGCCGTACAACTTCCAAATGCTTTGTTACCAATACTTTTTACACTATTAGGAATGGTAATATTACGCAATGCAGAGCATGACATGAATGCTTCTTCACCAATGGAGGTTAATTGAGAGGGAAGTGTTATGCTGTCTAACGCAGTACACCCAGAGAATACATACGAACCAATTGTTAATAGTCCTTGCGGAAGCGTTATTGTAGGTAAACTCGTACAATTTTTGAAAGTATGAGCGCCAAGTGTAGTAAGGGTAGATGGGAGTGTTACTTTTTTGAGTTTGGAACATCCATCAAAGGTTAATTCTAAGACGGCAACTCCTTCGGGAATATCCATTTCGACTACGCCGCTGGTAGCAAAAGAGCGATAAAGAGAGGTGACTGTTTTAGGCAATTGCACCGTTTTCAATGAGGAACAATAAGCAAAAGCCATTTCTCCAATAGAAATCAATCCCTCTGGCAGATTGACTTCGGAAAGAGCATAACATTCATGGAAAGCAGTAGCAGGAATAGCAGTTATATTTTTAGGAAATGTGATACTTTCCATAGCAAAACAATCATTGAAAATTCCTGTTCCAAGCGTTAGAAGGTTATCATTTAATACTATATTTTTCAGGGAATGACATCCCGAAAAGGTATAACTTCCTATATGTGTTACATTGTTAGGGATAACAATGGTAGTAAGATTAGGATTATTAGCGAATGCACCATACCAGGGTCCATTCGTAAGAAGTCGAATAGCATCATTAACAATCGTTAGGGATTGAGGGAGCGATATGTCTCTTAAATCGCAATTATAAAATGCTCCACCTTCAATAGTTGTTACACCTTCAGGGAGTGTGATAGAACGCAAACTACTACAGTTTTGGAAAGCAAATTCACCAATAGTCGTAATACCCTCGTGCAACGTGACTTGTGATAGAGAGGTACATCCATCAAAAGCATAGGAACCGATTCGTTCTACTCCACCGTAAATAGTAACAGAGGTGAGAAATTTGTTACCTTGGAAAACACCATTATCTCCAATCGTTTTTAGTGAACGAGGAAGTGATATTTCTGTTAGTCTGCAATTTGCAAATGCATCTTCTCCTATGGTCGTTACGCCCTCTGGAATAATTATAGAACGCAAAGCACCGCAATCTAGAAATGCGTTAGCACCAATTTCCTTCAATCCTTCTTGTAAAGTAATTTGAGAAAGAGATGTGCAACCTTCAAAGGCATCCGAACCTATCCTTGATACATTTTTTGGAATAACAACGGAGGTAAGATTGGTATTGTGCGCAAAGGCTCCTAGATAGTCCCCACCACAACTATTGCAATAAGCAGAGTTGCCTATTTCTTCAAGCGAATTAGGGAGGGTTAAGGTTGTTAAGCTACAATTATAGAATGCTTCGCCAGCTATGCTGATTACTCCTTCTGGAATAGTAACGGAGGTTAGTGATGTACACTCCCAAAAAGCACCCGTCCCAATAGTAGTTACACCTTCTGGAATGACAATGGAAGTTAAACTGCTACAATGATCAAAAAGGTTGTTCGGGATTTTTGTCATCCCACTTGGAAGGGTTATGGATGTAAGATTTTTACAATATGAAAAAGCGTAGGCTTGTATTTCAGTAGCAGAACTGGGGATAGTAAATTGTGTAAATGCACAATCTCTAAATGCATACTCTTCAATTTTTAGTATGGTTTGAGGCAGTGTGACTTCTTTGAGAGAAGTACAACCATAAAATGTATGATTTTCAATGCTGGTAATTTTGTCTGGGATAACAATAGATGCAAGTGATGAACAACCATAGAACACAGAACCTCCGAGGTTAATCAGCGATGATGGTAGAGAAATCTCTGTTATTCTACTACAGCCTTGAAATGCGTTTATATCTATAGATGTGACACCCTCTGGAATGGTAATGTCGTTTAACTTAGAGCAACCTTCAAAAGCATTCGCACCTATCGTTTTGACACCTTCTTCTATGACCAATTTGCGTAAATTAGTACATTTATAGAATGTCTTCGCTGCAATAGAAGAGAGATTCCCAGGAATGGTAATCTCTGTTAATTGTTTACATTCATGAAAAGCATATTCGCCAAGAGAAATAAGGTAATAGCAGTGTTATAAAATGCGTTTGAGCCGATAGTTTCCACAGCATTACTCATTGTTATCTGCTTTAGTGAGGTGCAGTCATAAAACGCACTCTGACCTACTGATGTGACTGTATTTGGAATGATGACAGATAGTAAGTTGCGGTGATATTCAAAAGCGTCATTACAGATATTGGTTACTCCCTCAGAGATAGAGACATGGACAATTTTGGATGAATACGAACTCCATGGGCGGGAGTTGTCCATGGCACCAGAACCAGTAATAATCAAGGTGTCGTTGACCAATTCCCATGTGAGGTTTGTACCACAGGTGCCGCTCTGTGCACGCAGGTTGAGTGTGAAACAGAGCAGTAACGCTATAAGCGATAGGATTTTCGTTGTTTTCATATTGTTGTAATTGTGTATATTAATATTCTTTCGTTTTCAAAATCGGGTACAAAAATAAAAGCGTGAACTTTCGTTCGGTTCAATTTGAGTTTTTGAGGATTCTAGACTACCTTAACTATTCAAATTTTACGTTTGTAAGCGACGGTATGGTTATTTTTTGTTATTCAGTTCCAATTCTTTTACAGTGCGTTCTACCACCTGCTCTAATTGGTAACTTTCCGTGAGTCAACTTTTGCGACTGCAAAGGTACAATATTTTTTTCATTCGTGCAAGATGTAGCACAAAAAAAATGCACCTATGTTCGAATATAACATAAACGGCGAATAGGAATCTTAATGTCTTATACTGAAATAGGTTTACTCATAAAATGAACAAAAAG
>JAZUCY010000017.1:0-7681 GCA_045639365.1 Paludibacteraceae bacterium | reverse complement strand
TCTACTTATATCTTCAACCTCAAACCAGGTGACAAGGTGACTATGTCAGGTCCTTATGGTGACTTCCACCCTATCTTCGACAGCAAGCGCGAGATGATTTGGGTAGGTGGTGGTGCTGGTATGGCTCCATTGCGTGCTCAGATCATGCACATGTTGAAGACCTTGCACACTCGTGATCGTGAGATGCACTATTTCTATGGTGCTCGTGCTATTGACGAGGTATTCTTCTTGGAGGACTTCTTGGCATTGGAGAAGGAGTATCCTAACTTCCATTTCCACTTGGCATTGGACCGTCCAGATCCAAAGGCGGACGCACTGGGTGTAAAGTACACTCCTGGCTTCATTGCTCCAGTGATGGGCGACACCTACCTCAAGCAACACGACGCTCCAGAGGACATCGAGTACTACCTCTGCGGCCCTCCTATGATGTCAAAGACTGTGCTTGATCTCTTGCACTCACTTGGTGTGGAAGATGATATGATTATGTTTGATAATTTTGGTGGTTAAACCACCTAAATTAGATCGCTTCGCTGTTAGACGTTAGACCGCCTGATGGGCTGTTAGAAGTTAGATAGCGGAGATAAAAATAGAGGGCTCACAAAATGAGTCCTCTATGTTTTTAACCTCATTTTATTCTATCATGCGGTAGTTAGTTTTTCTTTACTGGGGACTATTTCGAGTTTTTGTGTAACAGTGTAACGGTGTAACACCTATTTTCTATTACTTATGTGTGTGCGCATGTATATATATACAATTAGCCGTTACACTGTTACACTTTCTGGAGATAGTAGTCTTTTATTGGCAATCATTTCTTAGCTATCTCGTTGATATTCAATCCACCCGCGAACTATTGCCTTTTTGCCACCTTGTGTAACAGCACTATAACCTATCCTCCCAACTATATGCCAATACGTTACACCCCTCTCCCCTCCAAAGGGAGGTCAAGAAGGGACAAGTAGAGTCCTCTATGGGCAAACTGGGCGGACGGATAGTCCGCCGTAACGGTTGCCGTAGTCCCTGCCCACGAAACTCGAATTGAAGTACACGCCCCACGCGTAGTACGGGTAGTCCGTGTAGAGCGAACTCGACCAGTAGTAGCCGTAACTGCCTGCATATTCGAGCGAACTGTCGTAGCGGCGGCCTGCTGCGGGGAGGAAAATACTATTACCGTTAGATTTGCTCGTTACTTTATAACCGTTTACTCCATTCTGCGTGGTCCAGGTCCAAGTACATTGCTCACGAAGTTCGGTTAGTTCTGCATTCGTTGGCATGCGCCAACTGCCACCCCAATTGGCACGGGCTGCATCATCACTGAGATCTAACTGAGTTTTGTTATCTACAGTACCATAACTGCTACTTGTGTTGTACTTGGTTAATGTACCTGATGAAACATTGCAATGCTTGTAGTAACTACTCCAATTATAAGTAGTCTTTGTCGCAGTTTCGCCCCATGCGAAGTAATCACCATAAACCGATGGAAAATTCGCACCTACATTGCAAGTTGCCCACTTAACAGACAACCCTAAATCTACATATATATGGCCATTTTCTATTCCTTCGCCATATTTAGTAGTAGTAAAACTTACCTCTTCGCCATACGCTGTACCTCTTGCATTTACCGCATATGCACGAACGTAGTAGGTTGTTTCATATTGTAAATCTGTTAAGTTACACATAAACTCACCTAATCCACTACCACTTGTTATTTTTGTATTGGCAGTTGTTGGATTAGCACTTGTTGAGTAGCAAATACCACGCTCGGTTACTTCTGCGCCACCATCATCGGTAACATTGCCACTAACAGTGGCAGAGTAATAAGAAATATCTGTCACTTGGGAAGTAGTAACAAGAGCGATAGATGGAGTATCTGTAGTTCGAAACTCACTAATAGTAGTAGGTTGTAATGAGGACCATTGATTAGAGCCTTGATAACGAACATAGTATGTGGTACTATGGGTTAAGTTGGCTATTGCTGCGTGATATTTGCCATCGGGTTGTTTTTCCATTGTGTAGCGTGTAGTACTGGAAAATTCAGGCGTAGTTGAAAGAATAACAGTTACATTATCAACAGTCGCGTTACTGGAAATCGTACTACTAATACGAACATATTCATAGCGTGGTTCTATTACCTCGTTGGATACTTTCACCCATGCCATTTCCATCTCCTTATCGCGTTGGCAACCTACCAATGCCAACAACAGGCATAATACTATATACTTGATTTTCATACTCATTTTCTAAATCTATTTTCTAAATTGATAAATTGTAAATAGTCAAATTGTAAATCAAAACGTCCATCCCAATCCAGCCTCTACTTCTACATACTTCGCTTGTATAGTGTTGATACCCACGTTAATTGTAAAACCTTTGATACTACCGATGAATCCGCCACCAAAACTAATTCCTTTCGCAGCAGAAGGTCCATATACTAACCAACGACCGTCCGATATTTCCCAACTACGATTATACTGACCATAGCCCAAGCCTGCATATATGCCAAACAGACTACGTTTATTGCGATTGGGTTGTTGCTTATTGAGGAAATTCAGTACCATGCCTGCATTAATAATCAATTCATTCATGCGTTGCTTACCTGTATAAAAAGGTTTTTTTCCTTCAATCATACCATTCTTATCAACCAAAGTATTTGGAATTGCCTTCACCATTTGAAAATTAGAACGCCCCTGCACATACCAACCTATGCCACAGCCTTTAGTTACTTCGCCGTACACTTGACCCACCATTAGACCTACGCCCCATGAAGGGTTAGTGACAAAGCCCGCTTCTGCCAAGACGAATGTATTACGCTTAAAGACTTTAGGCACTAAGATGGGACATACTTTCGTTACCTTATCCTCCTCTATCGTTATTGTTTTTTTATAGGGGTGGTGCTTATATACTTTGTCTATTGATATAATATAAGTACCTGGTTCATATTTCGTATTCTCATGTGGCAAAACAACTGTTTCTTTTTTTCTACCATGTTTTATTTCAGCCGACAAGCCCTGCAACTCCATACTATCGCTGCTAATCTGTAACCAACCAAAAGTAGGACGCAACGCAATATAAACACGTTTATCCTCTGTAGGGACTTGGATAGTACCTTGCGCTGTATGATAATTCTCCGCACTAATAGTATAGTGATACTCTCCCTCCGTCAGTTGCAAATCGGCTATACCATCGGTCAGTACCCACTTCCTCTCCTCGCCGTGCGCAATTACATCTACCTTTGCATTAGCAGGTTCTACTTGCAAACGTAGTGCATGAATCTTTGGTCCCTCGTTCACAAACACGGTATCTACCGTCGCATCCACAGACCTCTCTGTTCTAAAACGCACTGTACAATCATAGACACTATTGGAACGCAGTTTCTGCATATTGCTCAGCATTACCTGTTCGCAGCCATCGCCACAGTCAATGAATATCATCGGACGACGAGCAGGTACTAAGAAGAGTATCTGATTAGAATAAGTCGTCACGCGTGCCTCAACACCCGTCTGCTGTCCCATGTATAGCGTTAAACGCTCTTTGGCGGCACGCACATCATGTGCGTTACCTTCCAAATTGCAAAAGGGAAAGTATCAGACATAGCAGGCTTCTCAAAACTGCCAAACTCATTCTTATACATCGCCAACACGGAGGCATACGGTACGGCAGTCATCTCCTTAACAACCGTCACAGACTGCGCTGCCATTGGCAGCAATCCTACCCACAAAAACAGCAAAACAAATAGTATTTTAGTCTTTTTCATACGTATAATAGCATTTATCTTGCAAAGGTACTACAATTTTCTGAATTGTGCAAACTTTTGTTCATTTTCTATAAAGAAAAGAACGTTTATCACAATCACAGGATAAGGATAAAATAAAAAGAAGGGGAAAGTGTGGCACAATGTCGGTGAAATATCGGCAAAATATGCGGAATCACCTACTAATAACCTATTAATAACCTACTAATCACCTACTAATAACCTATTATTTCGGAGGAAAAGGTGGGGTGAGGCAAAGATACAACACTCCAAGTATTTCGGCACAAAAAGTATAGCAGACTTGTAAAAATCATTCAATTCACACAAATTATTTGTTTTTTTCCAAATAATTGTGTAACTTTGCAGCGAATTTAAAAAATGATAAATAACAGAAGATAACATAGCCTTATTAAACAAGATAAAATATCAATATTAAACAATAAAATATGAAACATTTTCTTTTTGTTCTACTGGCTGCAATAGGACTGGTTTCTTGTTGCAACAAAACGCATAACGCTCAAGAAGAAGCGAATGCGAACACCCAAAATCCAATCATGCCTATCGTATTCGTAGGCGAAAACACCGAAGTAATCCTCACCGATTACCTGCCTGCACTCTGCGCAGAAGATGAAGTGGTATTCACTACCGAGCCATCCTACCAAGTGAGCAATGTAACAGCAGAAGGATTTACCATCAACGGCGATCACACCCTCTCTATTCTCAGCGTGGATGTCCCAGCCAAAGGATTGCACTACGATATTCCTATCGTACCACAATCGCAATACGAGGTGGGGTTAGTTACCAAATCCTTCTCCGACTCCACAATCACAATTGGCGTTCTCAACGAGTATGAGCACTTGCAACTGCGCGTATTGTGGCAAGACACACGCGCGAAAGAATACATACAATACGGTCAGTATGATGACAATGCCGTCATCACCATCGAACCAGCATGGCGCGAGAGCAAAGGTCGCAGTTTCATTCGCGTATATGCATACGCCGATGGCAAACACCTCAACGACCTGCTCATCCCAATGCAAGACGGAAAAGTAGTCAACGATGTGGCTCAACTCACACGCTTTGACGACCATGCACAGATCCTCTACTCATTGATGATTGACCGTTTCCACAACGGTAACAAGAAGAACGACTGGAAGATGAACAGCCCAGAGGTGCTGGACATCGTGGACTATCAAGGTGGCGACATTGCTGGTATCACCAAGAAAATCAAAGAAGGCTTCTTCGAGGAACTGGGTATCACCACTATTTGGATCTCACCTATCACCCAAAACCCATGGGATGCTTGGGGTATGAACGTATTCGCCAATGGCAACAAGTACGATAGTACCAAAACTTACACCAAGTTCTCTGGTTATCACGGCTATTGGCCAATCTTTACTACTGAAGTAGAGAAACGCTTCACTACCGAGCAAGAGTTGCATGACATGTTGGCAACTGCCCACAAACATGGTATGAACGTTATTCTGGACTACGTAGCTAACCACATGCACATCAACTCCCCTACCCTGCAAGCACACCCAGACTGGCACACCGATAGTATCTTGCCAGACGGTCGTCGCAACTTTGAACTCTGGGACGAGGCACGCCTCACCACATGGTTTGACGTACATATCCCAACACTCGACCTCGAGCGTCCAGAGGTATGCTCACCTATGACCGACTCTGCATTGGTATGGTTGGAGAAATTTGCCTTCGACGGCTTCCGCCACGATGCTTGCAAGCATATCCCACTCAACTACTGGCGCGAACTCGGCAAGAAGATGAAACAACGCTACCCAGACCGCCATATCTGGATGATAGGCGAGACATACGGCAACCCAGCATTGATTGGCTCATACGTAAAAACAGGTATGCTCAACGCACAATTCGACTTCAATATCTACCACACCGCTATTGACGTATTGGGCAAAGAAGATCAATCGCTCACCAAGATGAATAGCACCATTCTCGAGTCACTCGCTGCATACGGCGCACACCACACCATGGGTAACATCTCTGGCAACCATGACAAGTGCCGCTTCATCTCTTTGGCAGGTGGCGCAGTTAGCTGGAATGAAAATGATAAGGCAGCAGGTTGGGAGCGCGAGATTGGCGTGACTGCTGACGGCAACAAGGAACTGGAAGCACATGCGTACCGCATGGCTATGCTACTGGAGGTAATCAACTTCACTATCCCAGGTGTACCTTGTGTATATCAAGGTGATGAGTACGGTGAGGCAGGTGCCAATGACCCAGACAACCGTCATCTGATGAAGTTCAACGGTCTGAATGCAGAACAAGCTGCTTTCCGCGTTAAGGTACAAGAATTAGCTCAACTCCGTCGCAACAATATGGCATTGCTCTATGGAGAGTATATCCCTGTCGAAGTGACAGATACCCTCCTCCACTTCCAACGTACATACATGGGCGACATCGTAGATGTAGTCATTGACCTCAACGGCGAGAGTAGCATCACCGTAAATGGCGACAAAGTATGGAGCATTTAATCCGGAAGCCGGATGCCGGAAATTGGCAACCTGTCTCCGGAAGCCGGCTCCCAAAAGCATTATCAACAACCAATAATAACAATCAACAACAATGAAGAAACTATTTTTTGCAGCGTTAGGATTGCTATGCTTGGCATCCTGCGCAAAGCAGCCTTGCTGCCAATTGGAGCATCCATGCTATTCGTATGACGCTACTATCTATGAACTTAACACCCGTCAATTGACCGAGGAAGGTACATTCAAAGCAGCAGAGGCAGTATTGCCTGCACTCAAAGAGATTGGCGTGGATATTATCTGGATTATGCCTATCCAAAAAATTGGTGTATTGGAGCGTAAAGGTACATTGGGTAGCTACTATGCTATCACCGACTACTGCCAACTCAACCCTGAGTTTGGTACACGTGCAGACTTCGAGCACTTCCTCGCTGAGGCACACAAGTTGGGCTTGAAGGTTATCCTTGACTGGGTAGCTAACCACACTGCTCCTGATAGCGAGTGGACCAAGAACGATGGCTGGCACTACCGTGACAGTTTGGGCAACCTCATGGTACAATACGACTGGACCGACATCTCTAAACTCAACTACGACAACCAAGACATGCGCGCTGCAATGAAGCAAGCTATGCATTGGTGGATGGATACAATCGGTATCGATGGTTTCCGTTGCGACGTAGCAGGCGAGGTTCCTACCGATTTCTGGAACGATGTAATGGCTGAAATTCGCGTGAAACACCCTGACATGTTCACTTTGGCAGAGGACGAGGCAGAA
Source organism: Paludibacteraceae bacterium (assembly GCA_045639365.1). Classification (GTDB taxonomy): domain Bacteria; phylum Bacteroidota; class Bacteroidia; order Bacteroidales; family Paludibacteraceae; genus Colicola. Next base: position 657 of record JAZUCY010000017.1, on the reverse strand, counting down.
GCACAAGACCTCACCGAGACTGCATTCGATATGTACTATGGTTGGACACTCCACCACCTCATGAACGGTGTTGCCCAAGGCAAAAACACCGTAGAAGATTTGTGGAACTATTTCACTAAGGTTGATACAACACTTCGCAAAGAAGCTATCCGCATGAACTTTACCTCTAATCATGATGAGAACTCATGGAACGGTACTGAGTTTGAGCGCATGGGCGACGCTACTAACCTCTTCGCTGCCTTCACCTACGTAGTACCAGGTATGCCTATGATCTACACAGGTCAACCTAGCGGCAACCACCATCGTTTGGAGTTCTTCGAGAAAGACCTGATTGACCGCGTTGAGAATGCACCACAGCACGATCTGTACAAGAAACTCAACACACTGCGTGCTGACAACTTCGCATTGTGGAGCAACGAGATTGGCGCTCCTATGGTTCGCCTTGCAGCTGACAACGACAAGATTTTCGCTTGCGTTCGACACGCTGTTTGCCCTAAGACTGGAGAGGAGAATACTGTGATTGCTGTAATGAACATGTCTGCTGAAGAGCAAGTAGTCAACCTCACCATCGACCAACTTGCAGGTGAATATAACTGCATCTGTGGCAAGACCATGAACAAGTCGGAGGCCAAGCGGTCTTAGGAAGACAAATTTGGT
>JAZUCY010000016.1:0-48026 GCA_045639365.1 Paludibacteraceae bacterium | reverse complement strand
CGCAACAAAAACCTTGTAAGCTCTTTGTTTATGGATATTTTCGAATAGTTCTATTATATTTTCATAAAAAAGTTCATGAATGTTACCAATCTCATTTTTATTGACCCATTCTAAAAATGTATCAAAAATAATATGTTTATTAAGATATATTAGCGTTAATGCTAACAGGATATTCTTAGTCGGTTTGCTGATTTTTTTTGTGATATAAACGCTATTAACATATTTTATCGCATATCTTAAATCTTTTAATCTATCTTCGCTATATATATCATTATCTTTAATCACACTTCGTATTAAGGAAATACTAAAAGAATAATAGTATTTGTCAAATTTTTCATTTAGAAAATCTATTGAATTATCCGATAATATTCTGCCCAATTCTTCAATATAATGAATCTGACTTTCGTTAAGTAGCAATAATGATTGCTTTTCAACAGAAGAGAAGAGGTTTTCTTTTAGAATAGCTCTAAGATTCTCGTTAGTCGTCAGAGGCGTTGCTTTCGAATTAATCAGGTAGAAAAATGCAGCTTCTCTTTTATCTGCTTCATTATTAATGTCTTTGTTTTGAATAATCAAACAAAAAGGAACAACTTGGTTGCATATATCTTCAAAGTCATATTCTACCTCTCCATTATTTAATATTTTATCAACTACAACAAGTCGATGATTTCCGTCTATTCTGTTAAATATTGGAGAAGAAATATCATTTGGGATCTCAATTGTGACAACTTTCGTTTTTGGCTCATCGCCATTAAGCATACGTTCAAACTTAAATTTAGCTTTTTTAATTTTTATTCCCTTCTCTATAAGAATGCGATTAGTACTCATGTCTTCTTTGATTTTGCGTATAGCATCCGCATCCTCAATTTGCCAACCAAGTATCAACTCAGGAAAAAACAAGAAAGGTGATTCTTTCATATATCTATGAATACCCTCAACTCTATCGTCATTTTGTTTGCGTTGATAATTTGTCGAAGAAGATAATTTGGCTAACGTTTTAAGTGTAGCATAACCACGAAATATTGTTACTCCGCGAAACACTTCTTCAATAATACCTGTGAGTTTCATGTCTATTTAATTATAAGTGGATAATAAACTTCTTTAATTCTTCACCAATTTCTTTAAGATCGTTTTGTTCTATCGGACGACCTGTCGCATCATAGCCAATTTCATCTGCTATTGCCATGAAGATTGGATAATCAGGAAGCTCCTTTTGCTTGGTTTCTTGGTAATCGGTACGCAGTTTATCTCGTAACTCTTCCAACAAATCAGCATAATGTTTGGTAAGGTCAGCGTTCCAATCTTTATATTCTTGCAGTTTCTTAATCTCTGTAGCAGATAAATGATGCTTACCTTTTAATTCGTCTATTTTCTTTTTTTGCGCTTCTTTCTTTTCTACCTCCCATTGTTTATATGTCTCCATATATTTGTGTTGCGTGCGCAAACGTTCTTCAATTTCTTTCTTTTGTCCTTGTAATGATTCAGTATGCTTTTGAGGCCATTTTTGCAAGAACATGACAGAACTTTTTACCCCTGCTCCATTCGCAGAGAAGGCAGTTTGAGGCATTGAGACAACTGCGACAATACGAAACCAGTCTTCGATTAAATTGCGAAGATACTGTAAACTACTATTGGTCAGAATACCATCTGGGATCACTATTGCCAAGAAACCACCAGGTTTCAGGAATTTGTAATCTTGTTCAATAAATAATACTTCTGTACTTTGATTGTCGCGTATAGTTTCTGGTTGTGCTTTTACCGCTAACCAGTCTTCTTCCTTTTTACCAAGTTGATATGTCTTTAGATATGCTTGCTCTGTTTGACGAATTGTACTACCAAACGGTGGGTTAGTAATAATGAAGTCGAATGTGCCATATGTAAATCCTTTATTTGCAGTACGCTCAAAGATAGTTTTATCCGAAACTAATCCGTCGGAGGTAATTACATTAGTATGACCATCGTCATGAATAATCATGTTCATCTTCGCAGCACGAGAAATCTGCTCATTAATTTCGATTCCATACAGATTTTTTTCTGCAAAATCGTGCCAATATGGGAACCAACGAGCATACTGACGAGCATCCTTTTTATAATTAGGATATAATTCAGTAGCTTGATTACGCACTTTATTCAAAGCATATAACAAGAAACCACCGCTACCACACGAAGTGTCAAGGACTTTTGAATCATTTTTAATGGGTAGTACATCTACTACAAATTCTACAATTTGGCGTGGTGTGAAATATTGCCCAAAATTTCCACGAAAGAATGAGCCCATAAATGTTTCAAAAGCACGTCCTTTACTATCAAGGTCTGTGTCGCTGAGGTTTACACTCTCCAAATAGCCGACTACTGTGCGTATCTTTTCTGGCGTAAGGCGAATGTTATCTCTAAAGACCTCGGCATCTTTTTTGCGCCCCTCTTCGTATAAAGCAATAATACGTTTGTATAAATTATCATTTTCTTTTTGTTTACGCAAACGCTCATCTTTGATTTCCGTATCGCTAATTGTAATAATTTGGAAATCATATGGTTCTCCCATTTTGCGATGTTTACGTTCATCCCAAACCTTACAAAAAATCAATTTATCAAGTTCGTCAAATGCTTCCGAAGGATTAAGTTGTCCACCTGCCCAGAGTGCATCATGCGCTTGTTTGAAACGTTTGGTAAGGTCTGACTGCTCAATTACTGTTAATGGAAAGAATCGTTGTTTCCCTTTTTCCTCTGGCAAAAATTCCGCATCAAATACATATTTATACGGAGCCATCTCGCTAACGCCAAACTGAGGTATATCTGGTAACTGAACTCGTGAATTATTATTTTTGTCAACAGCAAAATATTCATTCTTGATGCTAGATGTTACCCACACATATTTCACATCAGACGGTAATGCATATGCATAGCTATATGCTTGCTCTACAGCTTGCGCAAATTCAGCCTCACTAACTTCCTCACGTTTACATTCTACAAGGATATAGGGCTGCAAACACATATCATCATTATATACGACAATATCTGCTTCTTTTATTTCGCTTCCCATTGTTACAGAAACAAATTGGCGAATACGCTTAACATCATAACCATAGACAAGAATAAGCTTCAGAAATGTTTCTGCTTGGACTTGTTCTTCTGGATTATTGTAATTACGTTGCTTATTTTGATGGAGGTAAGTAATTGTTTTTCCATCCTCAGATATGCGGATAAGTTTTTGCTTGATTCCGTCTTCAACAAGTGACATAATATTTGTAATTTAATAATTTCAAGATGATTTGATTCTTAAGCACAAGTATCATTGTGACTTATTTATTGTTATTTTATTTTTGTAGGCTGTGAAGGTAGAATGGTTTTGCGTAATTGTCCTTTCTCATCCTTTATAAAAGCGCTATACCAGTTATCATTCCCATGCATAAGCAGCAAACTTGTTCCATCATCATGCTTGTATTCTGATATGCGTACGATTGGTGCATCTTCGGTTACTCCTGTATACACAGATTGTTTAGCAATATCTTGAAGTTGCGTTTTCACACGTACTAATACAGCAATTAATATTTCTTTTACAAAATGTTTATCTCCGTTTATATCTATCACATATAATTTATCAGGTGGTGTAATAGTCAACGGAACCTCGCTTGTATTGGTGTGTTGAGAGTACAAATGATTGTGTATATTTGGCAGCATATGTGGCAGGTGTTCATGCAGAATTTTATATAGATATCCAAACATTTCAACCTCCTGATCATTAGCATGACAGAAGATACCTTTATTTGGATTCAAGTCAGGAGCACCATCCTCTGTAATAACCCAATATGTAGTAGATAGGCTAACCCAACATTGGTTACGATATATGTCACAGTTGGGTAAGAATATATCATTGAAAGGAACATTTCCTAACTGATATAATTCGATTCCGTATAAGTTGGCTTTGCTTTGTGCGCCAGAAGAAAATCCATTAGAAGCAACTATAATCTTTTTATGTATTTGAGGAATGTCGTTGCATTTACTCTGGAATGCTTCAACTACGGAAACCTGTACTATACTCTTATAATCTTTACATTCAAAGGCGATGCCTATTTTTCCGCCTTGAACTTTAGTTTGCACAAAAACATCAATTTCTCTTTGCAGTCCAGCATTATCCGTTAGTTTGGCGTTACGCTCAATATGAGTATCTGGATTGTCACCCAAATACTCCTGAATAGCTGCCACTAATTGTTCTAATGCTTTTCCTGCTTTCATAATGAATATATATTTGCCTGCAAAGATACACTTTTTTTTCGAGATGTGCAAGAAAAATCGCTTTTTGGTGCGATTTTTCTGGTGTAAGTTAAAATAAGTTGTCAGGTGATAGTAATAGGAACTGTTCCAACGATATACCAGCTCCACCTACGACAATGCTATGTTTAGGGTGGAACGAGTCTGCAAAACTGTGAATGCCTTGATTGTCTGTTCGCTTACCACTTTTGACCTCAATAGCAACTACTTCTTCTAAACTGCGTTGAATAACAAAATCCACCTCGTCATTACCGTCACGCCAATAAAATACTCGGTAATCATGTTCTTCTGCCCAATTCATTAGATGTGCACCTACGGCACTCTCTACCCAACGCCCCCAACGCGCACTATCTAACTGCTCCGTCATAAAACTATGGCCTGCATAAGTGGATAACAAAGCGTTGTTATATACTTGAAACTTAGGGATGGATGAGACTTGACGAATAGGAGTATGAGCAAACTTTTGCAAGCCACCTAGCAATTCCGCTTCGCCCAAGACTTTGAGGTAATTGGCTAAAGTGGTTGTATTGCCTGCATCTTGCAATTGTCCAAGCAGTTTGTTATATGCCACAATCTCTGCACTATATGTAGAGCCAATACGGAACAGTTGACTCAGCAATGCAGGCTTGTGAATACGTTTGGTCATCAGTACATCCTTCTCTATAGCAGGATCTACAATAGACTGCAAGATATATCGTTTCCAACGGGCCTCGTTTTTAATCAACTTAGCACTACCTGGATATCCTCCAAAATAGATATACTCTTCCAATGCAAATCCAAATGCCTCTTGCATTTCAGCAAAACTCCAGTGAGGCATACGAATCAACTCATAACGCCCTGCCAAGCTCTCGGTCAGACCATCTTTGATGAGCAGACGACTACTGCCTAACAATATAACCTTCAAATTGAGGCCGTTCCATGTATCCGCATCCCACTCACGCTTTACATATTCGCTCCAATTCTTGAGTTTTTGTATCTCATCTATAATCAAGATGTGTTCCTCTTGCTTTAGAAGACGCATTTGCTGACGAACATCTGCCCATTGCTTGGATATCCATTGGGGATTATTCTCGACAATGGTATCCGCATTCAATGAAGTGACAGGTACAGTGCATCTTTCGACAAATTGTTTGACCAAAGTAGTCTTACCAACCTGTCGAGTTCCTGCCAATACTTGAATAAATTGGCGTGGCTCTTGCATGCGTTCTTGCAAGGTAATCAGCTGCTTACGGATAATCATAGTTTTATATATTTACTCAATTACTGGTTAGATTTTACTCAATTTTAATTTTGATTTTACTCAATTTTCGCCGCAAAGGTACACTTTTTTTTTGACATATGCAAGATTTGTGTGAAAAATCGGCGAAATTTTGTAAAAAAGTTCTATCGCTCTTCTCTCGGTCTTCTCTCGGTCGTCGGTCGGTGGAATAAGGCAAGGTAAAAGAAACGGCAAATATTAATAAAACGCACTTTTTCAGTTTGGGAGTTCTTTTCTTTATTCTATGTGCTGCGCTTTTCCTCAGAGAGGGGACTCTTCGGGCGCAACACTCGAAGTGCCATCCGAGGCACTTCTTCATCCTTGGTTCTTCTTTGGTTCATCCTTGGTTAAAAGCAAGGAACGGACAAAGGGAGTACAGAGGAAAAGAATCTTAATAATTGATATAAAAGTGTAGGGTGTAAATTGATATAAAAGTGTAGGGTGTAGGGTGTAGAGGCGAGGGTAAAAAAAGAGCATATCTTTCGGATACGCTCTTTTTCTGTATATGTATCAGTCTTATTACTTCTTGCGGAAGTAGCGGACTGCGTTGTCGAACAATGGTTGCAACTTGTTGCCAGCGATATTGGTGAACACACCTTCTTCCCAACGCTCGGTGTGACCCATCTTACCGAGGATCTGACCGTTCTTGGAGATGATACCCTCAATAGCATAATACGAACCATTAGGGTTGTGTGGTGCCTCCATCGTAGCCTCACCCGTTGCAGGATCAGCATAGCGGAAAGCTACTTGGCCGTTCTCGAAGAGCTCCTTAGCCAACTCCTCACTTACCACAAACTTACCCTCGCCGTGACTGACTGCAATAGTATGAGTATCACCTACTTGCATGCCAGCAAGCCATGGGCTAGCAGTAGTAGCTACGGTGGTAGTTACCATCTGCGAGATGTGGCGGTTGATATCGTTGCGGAAGAGAGTAGGAGAGTCTGGAGTAACCATACCCAACTTGCCGTATGGCAACAAACCACTCTTAACCAATGCTTGGAAACCATTACAGATACCCAAGATCAAACCACCGCGGTCGATAAGCGCTGTGATAGCAGCACCCACCTTTTGGTTGTTGATCACACTAGCGATGAACTTACCACTACCGTCTGGCTCGTCACCCGCAGAGAAACCACCAGCAAACATCAATACATGGCAAGCATTGATATGCTCAACCATCTCATCGATACTAGAAAGCACATCCTCAGCAGTGAGGTTGCGGAAGATAGTCATCTTCACCTCAGCACCTGCCTTACGGAAGGCCTTAGCAGAGTCGTAGTCGCAGTTCGTGCCAGGGAAGACAGGGATGTAAACCAGTGGGTGGTCGACTGCGTCGCCCTTGTAGGTTAAAGGTGAAAGGTTAGAGGTTAAAGGCAAGGTATCTGCTGGCATCAATGCTTGATGCTGCGCAGGTACGGCGGATGGGTAGATCTTGTCGAACTGACCACAGCATGCACGGAGCAATGCCTCGCGAGAGATGTGCTCGTTATTTATAATAAGGTGTGTACCCTCAATCACTTGACCGATGTATTGAGCTGCTGGCAAGCTGAGTTCTTCTGTTGCCTCTACGAGGATAGAACCGTAGTTGTAGTCGAAGAGGTCGCTCTCAGAGAGGGTGATATTCGCTGCGAGCTCGTTGCCGAAACTCATCTTAGCAATAGCCTCTGCTACACCACCGAAACCAATAGCATAACCCGCGCAGATCTTGCCTGCTTGGATCATATTGGTAGTATATGTCCAGTTCTCTTTCAATTGCTCTACATTAGGCATATAGTTAGCCAATGCGTTGTGCTTGATGAGATAGAGTTTATTGCCTGCTTTCTTTAACTCTGGTGATACTACCTTATCTGCCTCAACAGTCGTGATACCGAAAGCAATAAGGGTTGGAGGTACGCTGATATGTTCGAATGTACCCGACATAGAGTCTTTACCACCGATACTAGGAAGACCCAATTCTACTTGCATCTTCAATGCACCTAGCAGAGCTGATAATGGTTTGCCGTAAGCATGCTCGCTGCTCATACGCTCGAAGTACTCTTGGTAAGAGAAGCGCATCTTGCTATAATCGGCACCTGCAGCAACGACCTTGGTACAAGCCTCAACCACTGCATACGCTGCACTATGGTAAGGGCTCCACTCTGCAATGAATGGGTTGTAGCCAAAGGACATGATAGATGCGGTATTGGTATAACCATCGGTAGGGAGCTTCTGCACACTAACTTGTGACTCTGTGAGTTGGGTCTTACCGCCGAATGGCATAAGTACGGTACTACGACCGATAGTCGCATCAAAATTCTCGATCAATCCCTTTTGTGAAGTTACATTAGCGTCCGCCATGACGTGTGCCATCTTCTCCTCGAGGGTAGCACCAGGAACAATTTGCGCAAATGGGTTCTTCTCCTCTACAGGGAGGATAGCGGCAGAAGCATAGTGCTTAGCACCAGCGCTGTCAATGAACTCGCGAGAGAGGTCGGCGATGAGTTCGCCTTTGTAGAACTGACGCATACGACCTGAGTCGGTGACATCGGCTACGTGGGTGTATTCCACATTATCCTCGTGACAATAGCGCTCGAACTCAGCACGGTCTTTGGCCTCAATAACCACAGACATACGCTCTTGTGACTCGCTGATAGCCAACTCGGTAGGGTTGAGGCCGCTGTACTTGGTTGGTACGCGGTCAAGGTAGATATCTAGACCGTCGGTCAATTCGCCGATGGCTACACTTACACCACCTGCACCGAAGTCGTTGGACTTCTTGATAAGGCGAGTTACCTCAGGACGGCGGAAGAGGCGTTGGAGTTTGGGCTCCTCTGGAGCGTTACCCTTTTGTACCTCGCTACCGCAAGTCTCGAGAGATTCCTCGGTATGCTCCTTGGAGGAACCCGTAGCACCACCTACACCGTCGCGACCGGTACGACCGCCGAGCAACAGAATAATATCGCCTGGAGCAGGACTCTCACGGCGGATATTGCTAGCAGGTGAAGCACCTACAACGGCACCTACCTCGAGGCGTTTAGCCACGTAAGATGGGTGGAAGATCTCGCGCACATGGGTGGTAGCAAGACCAATTTGGTTACCGTAACTAGAATAACCAGCCGCTGCTTTGCGAGAGATGATTTGCTGTGGCAGTTTGCCTGGAATAGTCTCTGCCACAGGTTTATAGATATCGCCTGCGCCTGTTACGCGCATGGCTTGATAGACGTATGCACGACCAGATAGTGGGTCGCGGATAGCACCACCGAGACAAGTACTTGCGCCACCAAATGGCTCAATCTCTGTTGGGTGGTTGTGGGTCTCGTTCTTGAATTGGAGCAACCATTTCTCGGTTTGTCCGTCCACGTCCACATCGATGAAGATAGAGCATGCGTTGTTCTCTTCGCTTTGCTCCATATCGTCGAGAAGGCCTTTCTTGCGCAAGTAGCGAGCGCCGATAGTAGCAAGCTCCATGAGGCAGAAAGGTTTGTTAGTACGACCCAACTCCTCGCGCATGTCGTGCAACATACCAAGAGTGGACTCGATCTCAGACTTGATGAAAGAGTCGTCGATCTTCACGCTCTCAAGGATAGTGGTAAAGGTGGTGTGACGGCAGTGGTCAGACCAGTAGGTATCAAGGATACGGAGCTCGGTCTCGGTAGGATTGCGACCTTCTTTTTGGAAATAGGTCACTACCTCGTGGAGGTCGTCGGTGTTCATTGCCAATCCCCATTCCTTGCAGAAAGCAGCATACGCTTCGCGTGGCATATCAATAAAGCCATTGAGTAGAGCGAGCGGTTTGACGTCAGCTGTCTGGTTTTGAGAGAGTTGAGAGAGATCTTTCTCGCGTGACTCTACAGCGTTGATATAGTAGCGACGGATCTTGTCCATTTCCTCTGCGGTGAGGTCCGCATCGAAGACCAAGAGACGGCTAGAACGGATCTCTACCTCGGCATTTGGGTCGATAAGGTGCACGCAATCCACAGCAGATGAGGCACGTTGGTCAAACTGACCTGGAAGGTACTCCACTGCGAGGTACTTAGCGTTAGTAAGGTCGCAATCATCTGTGACAGTGTCGGTGACAGTCTCACCAAAGACACTATATCGGCATTGCTCAAGGAGTTCTGGCGTAAAACCAAAAAGGTCGTACACATTGATGTAACGCAGCGACTGGAGGTTGAGTTGGAGATTGAGATTGAGCTCGTTTCTCAAACTTTGAGCTTCCACTTGGAAGGCTGGTCGCTTCTCTACGAAAATACGAAAATTTGCCATGTTATTGGTAATTCGCTCCAAAAATTATAGTAAATTATAGTAAATTATCAAAAATTATTTTTCATCAGTGCGAACAACAATATATTTTGGATAATTTTGGGTTAATTTACTACAATTTTTGGTTTTATTTATATTCTTAAATAACGGTATTTACTACTTTTTCTGTTTGTTCTTTACGGAAAGCTTCGAGCTTAGCGAGTAATTCAGCATCTTGCAATGCCAAAATAGCGATAGCGAGGAGTGCTGCGTTCTTCGAACCATTGATAGCCACCGTTGCCACAGGGATACCTGCTGGCATCTGAACGATGCTGAGGAGCGAATCCAAGCCGTCGAGTGTCTTGCTACGAACAGGCACACCAATCACAGGAAGTGATGTGAGTCCTGCAATAACGCCTGCCAAGTGTGCTGCGCCACCTGCACCAGCGATGATGATAGACAAACCACGCTCGCGAGCAGACTCAGTCCAACGCATGAGCTCGTGAGGAGCGCGGTGCGCGCTGATGACACGTTTTTCTACTTCAATTCCAAATTGTTCAAGGGTCTCAATAGCGGGAGTCATCACGTCCAAATCGCTAGTAGAGCCCATAATTACGCCTACTTTCATGTCTTATCTATAATATAAAGTGAAATCCAAGTTGAACATTTTACGTAAATGCGGTGCAAAGGTACGAAAAAAAACTGAGATATGCAAAAAAAATGCAGAAAAGTTGCAAGAATGAAAAAAAAATACTACCTTTGTGCGCTATTTTGGAATATATTAACATATTGATATAAATTATGGAATTTAAGTATGCACCTATGTTTCAACTTGGAAAGGATGAAACAGAGTATTATCTGCTGACCAAAGACCATGTGTCTGTTAGCGAGTTTGAAGGTAAACCAATCCTCAAAATTGAGGCAGAGGGTTTGACAAAGATGGCTAATGCTGCTTTCTCTGATGTGAGTTTCATGCTTCGTCGTAGCCATAACGAGCAAGTGGCTAAAATCTTGCGTGATCCAGAGGCTAGTGCCAATGATAAGTATGTAGCATTGACTTTCTTGCGCAATGCGGAGGTATCTTGTAAAGGTCAATTGCCACTCTGTCAAGATACAGGTACAGCTATTATTCACGGAGAGAAAGGACAACAGGTGTGGACGGGCTATTGCGATGAAGAAGCACTCTCTAAGGGTGTGTATCTGACTTATACCGAGCGCAATCTTCGCTATTCGCAAAACGCACCTCTTAATATGTATGATGAGGTGAATACCAAGTGCAACTTGCCTGCGCAAATTGACTTGGAGGCTACCGAGGGTATGGAGTATCATTTCCTGTGTGTGACTAAGGGTGGTGGTTCTGCTAACAAGACTTATCTCTATCAAGAGACCAAAGCGCGTATTCAAAATCCAGGTACTTTGATTCCATTCCTTGTGGAGAAGATGAAGAGCCTTGGTACTGCTGCTTGTCCTCCATACCACATTGCTTTTGTGATTGGTGGTACGAGCGCGGAGAAGAACCTTCTCACTGTGAAGTTGGCTTCTACGCACTACTATGATACATTGCCTACTACGGGTGATGAGACTGGTCGTGCATTCCGCGATATTGAGTTGGAAGAGCAACTCTTGAAGGAGGCATATAAGATTGGTTTGGGTGCGCAATTTGGTGGCAAGTATATGGCACATGATATTCGCGTAATCCGTTTGCCTCGTCACGGTGCAAGCTGCCCTATTGGTTTGGGTGTAAGCTGCTCAGCAGACCGCAATATCAAGTGTAAAATCAATAAGGACGGTATTTGGATTGAGAAGATGGATAATAATCCTGCAAGTCTCATTCCAGAGGAACTTCGTCAAGCAGGTGAGGGCGATGCAGTATGTGTAGATTTGAACCAACCTATGGCTGATGTATGCAAATTGCTCAGTCAATATCCTATTGGTACACGTCTCTCGCTCAATGGAACTATTATCGTAGGTCGTGATATAGCTCACGCTAAGATTAAAGCGCGTTTAGATGCGGGCGAGGGTATGCCAGAGTACTTGAAGAATCACCCTATCTACTATGCAGGACCTGCTAAAACGCCTGCTGGTATGCCTTGTGGTTCTATGGGTCCAACTACTGCTGGTCGTATGGATCCATACGTAGATGAGTTCCAAGATAATGGTGGTAGTATGATCATGTTGGCAAAAGGTAACCGCTCAATCGATGTGACCAATGCTTGCCAAAAACACGGTGGTTTCTATCTCGGTTCTATCGGTGGTCCTGCTGCTATCTTGGCACAAGAGAACATCAAGTCTATTGAGTGCGTAGAGTATCCAGAGTTGGGTATGGAAGCTATTTGGAAGATCGGAGTGTAGAACTTCCCTGCATTCATCTTGGTGGACGATAAGGGTAATGACTTCTTCAAGCAACTCAAACCTTGCGAGGGTTGTACTATCTTGAAATAAGAATCATAAACATTGAGTAGTTTGACAGAAGATAAGAAGAAAAAGTCGCTTTGGCGGAAACTGCGCAAGAAGTATCGCATCAGTGTACTAGACGATAGTACACTGACCGAGCACTTGCACGTGCACCTTAACGGTTGGAGTACGATTGTGGTGGCTGCGTTGCTGTTCTTGCTGACCATGGGGGCATTCTCACTGCTGATACTTTATACACCAGTGAAGAATTACCTCCCAGGGTATTCCGAGGATATACGCCAACAGTTGATTGTAGAGTCATCGCGTGTGGACTCGTTGGGCACTACATTGGAACTGCAACGCCAATACTTGGATATTATCAAGCAAGTTGTAGCAGGTGAAGTGCATACCGATACGGTGCAGAGCTTAGACTCGATGTATATCATTACTAAGGAGCAACTGTTGGAGGTTAAAAGCGAAGCTACTCAGGAGTTTATTGCGCAGTACGAAATGAAGGAGAAGGATAACCTGCAATTGTTCTATGTGGCGAATGCCGCACCGATGTTATCTTTCTTCCGTCCTGCGCACGGTGTGATACTACAATCATTTTCTCAGAAGGAGCAACGCTATGGTGTGTTGATTCAGACTCCTGAGAATGAAAATGTCACGGCGGTGTTGGCAGGTACGGTGATGTATGTCAATTATGAGATAGGCAATACGTATAGTATGATGGTGCAGCACACGAACTATCTCTCCGTCTATCGCAATGTTAACAAAGTGCTCAAACAGGTGGGTGATGCTGTGCAGGCAGGTGAGAGTATGGCTATTATGGGTAACCAACCCCTATTGTTTGAACTTTGGCAAGATGGCAAACCGATTAATCCCGAAGAAGTGATTGCTTTTTGAGAGACCGCCACTCCGTGGCTGAGAGATACCAGAGTCTAACAGCGAAGCGGTCTAACAGTGAAACGATCTAACTTCTAACAGCGAAGCGATCTAAAAAAGAAAAGAATGAAACAACTCGCAATATTAGGAAGTACGGGCAGTATTGGTACGCAGACCTTGGACGTGGTGCGTCAGCACCCTGAAGCTTTTAGCGTATATGCTTTGACGGCCCATCGTAGTGTGGATGTGCTGATTCAGCAGGCGTTGGAGTTCAATCCTGCTGTGGTATGTATAGCGGACGAGTCTTGCTATCCTCGTTTGCGCGATGCGCTCAGCGATTTGCCTATTCGGGTGATGGCTGGTGAGAAAGCCATTGCGGAGATGGTCACTATGCCTCAGATAGATGTGGTTGTAGCGGCTATGGTAGGTTATGCAGGATTGCGACCCACGATAGAAGCAATCCGCGCTAAGAAAACGATTGCTCTTGCTAATAAGGAGACGTTGGTAGTAGCAGGCGAGATTATTTGTCGTTTAGCACAGCGCTATAAGGTACCTATTTTGCCTGTGGATAGCGAACACTCTGCTATTTTTCAGAGTCTTGTAGGCGAAGATATGGTCAGTGTAGAGAAACTGTTACTCACTGCTAGTGGAGGACCTTTCCGCACGTTCACCTACGAACAGATGCAGCATGTCACGGCTGCTCAGGCGCTTCAACACCCCAATTGGGAGATGGGAGCGAAGATCACGATAGACTCTGCTAGTATGATGAACAAAGGCTTTGAGGTGATCGAGGCGCGTTGGTTGTTTGATATACCTGTGGATAAGATTCAGGTATTGGTGCACCCTCAATCGGTGATTCACTCCGCTGTGCAGTTTGTGGACGGTAGTGTGAAGGCGCAATTGGGTACACCGGATATGCGTATGCCGATACAGTATGCGCTGACTTATCCTCAGCGTTGGCAAAGCGATGTGCCACGATTGGACTTGTTCAAAACGCAGCAACTGACGTTTGAAGAACCTGATTTGCAGCGTTTCCCTAATCTGAGATTGGCATACGAGGCTATTGCTCAGGGGGGTAATATGCCGTGTGTGTTGAATGCGGCCAACGAGGTAGTGAATTTGGCTTTCCGCGAAGGCACGTGTGGTTTCTTGCAGATGTCCGATGTGATTGCAAGTACTATGCAACGAACTACTTTCATTGCCGAACCTACTTACGAGGACTACGTTCAAACCGATCGCGAAGCTCGCAGGATAGCAAAAGAACTAATTAAAAAATAAGAATAACTATTATCCCTCCGACGGCACGGAGGATATGGCTGCAGAGCAGCAGTGATGTCGCCCAATGGGCGAAGTAATGCCAACTGCTTGCAAAGCAAGCCATTGCCGAACACGAATGCAGTGGTTACAACTCATACTTGCCCTTAGTATTCTCGTGGTGATTCACGAGTTGGGGCATTTTCTCTTCGCGCGACTATTTAAGGTACGTGTGGAGAAGTTTTATATGTTTTTCAATCCTAAATTCTCGTTGGTGCGTGCCAAGAAGATTAATGGCAAGTGGCAGGTGAAGTTTTTTGCTCCCAATGTAGAACCCGCAGCGGTTCCTGTGTTGGATGCTATGGGTAATGAGAAGAAGGATGAGAAGGGCAATACGCTTTATCGTCCGATGACTGACGATGAGTTGGCGGCGTTGCCTGAGGGCGATTGGCGCCGTTATCCTGATAATACAGAGTGGGGACTTGGTTGGGTACCTTTTGGTGGCTATTGTGCTATCGCGGGTATGGTGGACGAGACGAAGTCGGCTACTGATTTGCCTACCGAACCACAACCTTGGGAGTTCCGTTCTAAGAACGTGTGGCAACGACTTTGTATCATTATTGGTGGTATTATGGTGAATTTTATCGCTGCGCTCTTTATTTTTGGTATGGTATTGTTTGCTTGGGGTAAAGACACTTTGCCACTCCAACAGGTTCATACGGGACTTTACTATTCTGATATTCTTGTTGGGGAGGGTTTTCAGCAGCAAGATAAGGTGTTGTCTATCAATGGTAAAGAGCCACAAACATTGGGTGAGATTAGTCAGGCTATTATTCTGGAGGGTCAACGTGATGTGTTGGTATTGCGTGGTGCAGATACGGTAGCATTGACTATGTCGGAGGATTTGGGCAAACGCTTTTTGGCGTTGCAAAATGATTTCGAGGCGGTAGAGCGTGAGAAGGCACGTCAGGACAAGTATTATGTAAAGCGCTCATATACATTGCTTTCGTATTATATGCCATATATTGTGGATACGATTATTCCAGGTGGAGCCGCTTCGTTTGCAGATATTCGTAAGGGAGATGTGCTGACGGCTATCAATGGCACACCATGTCCATGTTTTGCGCAGGTTACTCCGTTGTTAGCGCAGTATCCATGTGATAGTATAACGGTATCGTATATACGTGATACAGCGTTGTTGGAGGCTCGTTTGTTTATTGGTGACCAAGCGATGTTGGGCGTAGGTGGTATATTGCCATGGGAATATTATACACCGGTGCATACTGATTATACTTTCTTTGAGGCTATTCCTGAGGGTATTAAATTGGGTTGGGATCAGTTGGTGATGTATGTGAAGCAGTTCCGTTTGGTGTTTACCAAGGAGGGTGCTCAGTCTGTTGGTGGTTTTGGTGCTATCAGCAATATGTTCCCTGAGTCGTGGGATTGGCAGTCGTTTTGGTATATGACTGCATTTTTGAGTTTGATTTTGGCATTTATGAATTTCTTGCCTATTCCAGCGTTAGATGGTGGATATATATTGTTCCTTTTGTGGGAGATTATCACGGGCAAGAAACCAAGCGATAAGTTCCTTGAGGTGGCGAATACGATAGGCTTCTGGCTTCTCCTCGCCCTGCTCATCTTCGCTAATGGTAATGATGTATTCAAAGCGTTCTTTTGAGAATACTATATAAACAAGTGTTTGTGTTTTTTTTAGAAGACAACTCAAACAACTATTCCGCTTCGCCAACATTGCTCAGCGGCGAGAAGGAAAGCAGATCAGAATCTTTGGCAAGGCGCAATGTTGGCGCCGCGCAGGTGTTGTCTATGTTGTCTTGATAATAAATATTGGTTGTATGGATAATTTTTTTAAGCATGAATCCTCTTATGTGGATGAGGGTTGTGTCATTGGCAAGGGCACCAAGATTTGGCATTTCTCGCATATTATGTCTGGTTGTCAGATAGGTGAGGATTGCAATATCGGACAGAACGTTGTTGTATCGCCTGGCGTGGTGTTGGGTCGTAACTGTAAGGTGCAGAATAATGTATCTATTTACACGGGTGTTCGTTGTGGTGATGATGTTTTTCTGGGTCCGAGTATGGTTTTCACCAATGTGATTAATCCTCGTTCTGCTGTTTCTCGTAAGGACGAGTATAAGGATACGTTTATTCGTCGTGGTGCTTCGGTTGGGGCGAATGCTACTATTGTTTGTGGCAATTCGTTGGGCGAGTATTGTCTTATCGGTGCGGGTTCGGTGGTTACGAAGGACGTTCCTGCTTTTGCGTTGATGGTAGGTAATCCTGCACGAAGAGTAGGGTGGGTAAGCCGTCATGGTGAGAAACTGCGCTTTGATAAAGATGGCTTTGCTGTTTGCCCTGCTACGGGTGAAAGATACCAATTGGTCAATGACCTATGTCAGTTAATCCCTAGCCTTTAAACTTTACACCATACACTTTACACTTTAAATTAAAAATTTATGATTCAACGAATTCAAACTCTTTACCTTTTGTTGGTAGTGATATTAGGCACTTTGTTGTGTTTCTTTTCTCCTGTTCAATTTTTGTTGCCAGATGGAGTAGATTATGTCGATTTGTGTGCTTTTGATAAATGGCCTTTGGCAGTGATGACGATAGCTATTCCATTGTTGGCATTGGTGAATATCTTTTTGTTCAAACGTCGTCTGTTACAGGCTCGTTTGAATATTATGAATGTGATTTTCTGTTTGGGTTATTATGCCTTGGTGGCGTTGTATGGAGCGTTTGTGATCAAGGGTTATGAGCCTATTCATGGAATGACATTGCTTGATGCTGATTGGTATATCACTTTGTGGGCAGCTATTCCTGCGGTGAATGTGGTTCTTCTGATGATGGCAACTCGTCGTATTTTGAAGGACGAAGCGCTTGTGCGCGCTGCTGATCGTTTGCGATAAGTATTGCTCAAAAAGTGTCAATTATTAAGTGAAGGAGTGCGACGGAACGCACTCCGAGTATTGCGCCCGAAGAGTCCCCACTCTGAGGAGATAGCGCAATACATAGAATGGCGTAATATATTATGGGGTCCCCACGAACTTCATGAGTGAGTGGGGAGAGCGGAGGCACATTTCGCCCTAATGTTGACAAAGTCAACAATCATTGCGACCATGTTGCCGAACGCGAGGGTCACGCAGCCGTATGGCTATAGGGTAGTGCCGTACAGGGTAGGCACGACCGCCCATATTCATAGTATCGACACATTTTTTTATGTGGTAGTGTGGTAGTGCAAAAAGTGCGTTTT
Source organism: Paludibacteraceae bacterium (assembly GCA_045639365.1). Lineage (GTDB taxonomy): Bacteria > Bacteroidota > Bacteroidia > Bacteroidales > Paludibacteraceae > Colicola. Next base: position 30,474 of record JAZUCY010000016.1, on the reverse strand, counting down.
CTTAAGATTTGGTTTCTTATTGTTTCGCTATGCGGTGCTTGATTTCACCGACCGACAACCCTGAGAACTCCGAGAGAACTCCCTGAGACAATCCAAACTGAAAAAGTGCGTTTTCTTAAGATTGCCCTATAACTCTAAACCCTAAACAGTAGGCGCAAAGCGCCGTCCACTAAACAAAAAATAGCGAACTTTTCGCTATTTTCTTGCATATATCATAAAAATATAGTACCTTTGCACCGTGAACCTGCGCTGGGGATGTCTGCACATCAGCGGCGAAGGGTAGCAGACATAATAAAAGGCGTTTATTGGCGCTTGTTTTGGTATCACGAAATCCGGAAAATTTCACTAACCCAAAGCAAGAGAGCGATAAATGCCCCTTGGTGTGTTTAATTCGTTGTGTCTCACAACGATGAACATATCGGCGTGGGCATTCATTGTTTATTCTTGTTAGTAGGGTCATTCCGGAACCTCGTGATAGAGAATAAGCAAAAAGAGGTTCCACGCTTTTTCTATAATCATACCAACGGGGCGTTTGGAGCCAACTTCCCACAAAACATTCAGTACAATGAAGAAACTTCATTTGCTCCTTTTGAGCATTACGCTGTGTTTGTTCTCAGCGTGTCACAATGACATTTGGGATGCCATTGACGGACTTGACTCCCGTGTCACCAAACTCGAAGAACTCTGCAAAGAGATGAACACCAACATCACATCGCTCCAAACGATTGTAGATGTATTGCAATCCAACGATTTTATTACAGGCGTAGTAGAAATCAAAAAAGATGGCGAAGTGATTGGCTATACCATTACTTTCGGCAAGCACGACCCAATCACCATTTATCACGGACAAGACGGTAAGGATGGTGCAGATGGAAAGGATGGTCAAGACGGACAAAACGGTTCTGCCAACGCCCCTGTGATTGGTGTAGCAAAAGACACCGACGGTGTGTATTATTGGACATTGAATGGCGAGTGGCTATTGGATGACAACGGCAATAAACTCCCTGTTTCTGGCAAAGACGGTCAAAATGGTACAAATGGCTCTAATGGTCAAGACGGCACAGACGGTAAGGACGGACAAGATGGCGAAGACGGCAAAGACGGTGCTGATGGTCAAGACGGTAAGGATGGTATCACTCCACAACTGAAGATTGAAGACGGCTATTGGTATATCTCTTACGACAATGGTGCAACTTGGACACAACTCGGTAAAGCCACAGGCGAGGACGGCAAAGATGGTCAAAATGGTGCAGACGGCAAAGATGGACAAGATGGTGCCAATGGTAAGGACGGTCAAGATGGTGACTCTATGTTCCAATCCGTAACCCAAGATGAGAACTATGTATATTTCACTCTCGCAGATGGCACTGTGATTAAGATTGCAAAGGGCAATGGAAGCAATGACCAACCTAATGAGGATGATATTATCGATTTTAAGGATTTAGCAGTAAAATCAGCATTGTTGAATATTTCTCCTAAAATAGATACTAATGGAGATGGAGAAATCTCATATAAAGAAGCCGCTATTTATAAGGGTCGTATATCTATCTCAGGCAATAAAAATATTCGTTCCTTCAAGGAATTTCAACATTTCACCAATGTTTCCAAGTGTTATTTTTATGGAAGTAATGAATTATTTGAGGTTATTTTACCTAATGGACTGGATTCTATTTTGGATTATGCATTCGGACAAAAAGATATAAATGACCAATCATCACGTACAAAAATAACCAATATTTCTATCCCTGTAGGATGTAAATGGATTGGAAAACATGCATTTGACGGACTTTCTGTCTTGGCTGATAAAATAAATTTCCCAGAGGGATTGGAATATATTGGAGATGGAGCTTTTTATGATGTACCTTTTACTTCTATCAATTTACCAAACTCTGTAAAACATATTGGCGCTACCGCATTTCATGGATATTATCAATGGAGTAAATTGCAAGAATTTAAATTTCCAGAAGCGCTTATTTCATGTGGTAACAACATATTCAAAGAATTGCCACCTACAATTTATTGGGATGCTATAAATTTCCAATCATGCCGATTGTCAAGGTGTGGCTCTTCATCTTTATTAAAAATAGTTATTTTTGGCGATAAGGTAGAATTTATCCCTGCAGAATTATGTTACGATTTAGATCAATTAACTGAGATTATTTTACCAGCAAGTGTCAAAACTATTGGGGAAAATGCATTTTATAGCTGTTCAGGCATTTCTAATGTAGAATTTCCAGAAGGGTTAGAACTTATCAATGAAAGTGCCTTTTATTGTTGTACCTCCCTTCAAAACATAACGATTCCTGATAAAGTGCAAATCATTGGTTCTTCTGCGTTTAGCGGTTGTAGTAAAGTTACATCAATTACAATCGGAAAAAGTGTAGAAATTATAAATGATTATGCATTTTCGAGTACTAATCCTACTCAAATATATTGTAAAGCGCAACACGCACCATATATCGGAGCGTCTGCTTTGCCTACCACCGCAATTATTTATGTACCTCGTGAATCAGTAAATGAATATAGGGAGGCATGGAGCGACTATGCCACCAAAATTATGGGGTATGATTTTGAATAACCTAATGATATTAACTTGCGCCTATAGGTGCAATAAAATTACGAACAAATGAGAAATGTAAAATTTAACGCTATCAAGAGACAAGATGGTCTCGTGGTTGGCACAGAAAAGGAACAATTAGAAGGATTCTTTCACGAATGGGGAACCATGGAATTGAAAAATGAAGAAGGGAGAATTATTGGACATCAGTCTTGTGCAATTGTAGAAGAGGAGGAAACTCAAAGCATTTATCGTGTTCTTCCAGAAGATGTTTTCTTTTATGATCCATTCCCTAGCAAACTAATATAATTGATATGGCTATTATTTCTAAACAAGAAAAAGTGCAATTGTTTGACTATTTAAAACATTATGAGAATGATATAAAAGCAAATTATGGACATTATGACTTAAACGATGCTCAGTTGCAAACATTCATAGATACCAATGATATTGCGTTTTGTTCTCATAAATCAAAGGGCGCTAAAGCTAAACAACATGCTGCATATTTTCGTTATGGATATAACACAACGGATAAAGCACATGACCTTATGCGTCATATAAGAAATGCCATTGCACATGGAAATATCGTAAAAAAGAAAGGGTGTTTTTGGTTGAATGATTATAACCAAAATGGAACACAGACATTGGAAGCAAAGATTCCAGCTGATATTTTTTGGGACTTTCTAACTGAATTAGAAAACACATATCATTAAACAATACTCTCACCCCGCCACTCTTATTTGATTTGCGGGGTGAGTTTTTATATTCTTCTTGCTCATATCAATGCTCGTATTCAAGCCCTCCTTCGGCAAGGGTTCGGTATCCCTTCGGGAAATGGAAGGTTAAACGAGTCTCTATGGACAACTAAAAAAACTACTTTTTTCTCTACTTTATCCTGCTTTCCTGCAGTCTTACCCGTTACCACTCCGTTATCACTCCGATATTGTCCAATACTTTCCTCGTAGTTTGGCAGGGTGGAGACAATGCCGTCAATACGTTACACAAGAAGGTAGCAAAATGAACATTGAACGACCTCCATCCACCGCTTATCTACCCGATAAATAGGAGGTGCTCATTGGAAAATCCACTCCAAAAATATGTCAAGGGAGAAAAAAGATACCTAAAAATAAACTTTTTTATATATTTTCTTGTGTATATGCAAATTTTGTTGTAACTTTGCAAGCAAACTCTATTGTTATACTTAAAATAACCGCGTATGAATAAGATTTTCTATCTTCTTGTTGTTATTCTTGTGGTGGGTAGTGCTTCTGCCCAAACTCGTTCGTTTGACGAATTAAAAAAGCAACAAAAAAGTCGTTTTACACAGTTCAAAGCTGATAAACAAGCAGAATATGATGCGTTTCGTAAGCAACAAAATGAGCGCTATGCCGATTTTATGGAAAATAGATGGGAGCGCTTTCATGTACATCCTGCTATAATTCCTCAAGAGGAGAAACGCGTAAAACCTGTTATATACCAAGAACCAGAACCCGCTCCAGAACCAGTAGTAGAGCCTGCACCTGCACCCGCTCCTGCTCCAGAACCAGTAGTAGAGCCTGCACCTGCACCCGCTCCTGCTCCAGAACCAGTAGTAGAGCCTGCCCCTGCACCCGCTCCTGCTCCAGAACCCGTAGTAGAGCCTGCACCTGCACCCGCTCCTGCTCCAGAACCAGTAGTAGAGCCTGCACCTGCACCCGCTCCTGCTCCAGCACCAGAAGTAGAGCCTGCGCCTGCACCCGCTCCTGCTCCAGCACCTGTAGTAGAGCCTGCTCCAGCACCTGCTCCTGCTCCAGAACCAGTAGTAGAGCCTGCTCCAGCACCCGCTCCTGCTCCAGCACCAGTAGTAGAGCCTGCTCCAGCACCCGCTCCTGCTCCAGCACCAGAAGTAGAGCCTGCTCCAGCACCCGCTCCTGCTCCAGCACCAGTAGTAGAGCCTGCGCCAGCACCTACTCCTGCACCACAACCAAAAGAGGAACCTAAACCTATCTTGGTAAAGGAAGAGGTTGTTACAGTTCCCAAACCTGCTCCAGCACCAGAGCCAATAGCACCTGTGGAACCTAAGGAGGAGATTCCGTATAAGCCATGCGCTGTGTCGTTTTATGGTACAATGGTGTCGGTCGGTTTCCCTACCAACGAGACATTTAAGTTGGCTGGGCTTTCCGAAAAACAACTTGCTAAGTCATGGAAACAATTGGCAAACGAGGCATACGACATAACGCTCAGTAATGTATTGACCATTCGCAAGAACCTCGCACTCTGTGACTGGGGCTATGTAGAATTGCTGCAAGCTGTTAGCGAAAAGAAATATGGCAAAACCAACGAAGCTGTATTCATGCAAGCATACTTGCTCTCGCAATCAGGATATAAGATTCGCATGGCAACAGATGACAATAGACTATATCTCTTGGTCGCTACACAGCATAACATGTTGGGCATATCCTATTTTATATTGGATAATACCAAGTTCTATGCACTCAACTGCGACAGCAAAGAATTGAGTATATGCAAGGCTTCGTTTGATCAAGAAAAATCGCTCTCGTTGCAGTTGCGCCAAGAGCAAAAATTGGATACAGAAATGACAGCACCACGCAAACTCACCTCCAAATATGGTGTAACGGCTCAGGTCGCTGTTAATAAGAATATGATAGACTTCTTCAACGATTATCCATCTGCTTACATTGGCAATGATATTATGACTCGTTGGGCTGTCTATGCCAATACACCACTGGATAAATCCATCAAGACTACATTGTATCCAACACTGAAGAAATCCATCGAGGGTTTGAGCGAACGCGATGCGGTCAATAAGATTCTTAACTTCGTGCAAACAGCGTTCGTATATGAATACGATGATAAGATATGGGGGAGCGACCGTGCTTTCTTTGCAGCTGAAACCTTGCACTATCCATACGCCGATTGCGAAGACCGTTCTATCCTCTTCTCGCGTTTGGTACGCGATATATTGGGCTTAGATGTAGTCCTCTTGTACTATCCTGGTCACTTGGCTACGGCAGTTGCATTCACTCAAGACGTCCATGGCGATTACCTTACCTACAAGAACCGCAAATATATAATATGTGATCCTACCTATATAGGTGCACCTCTGGGACGCACTATGCCAGGTATGAACAACCAAGAGGCGCAAGTGATTGTTCTCTAAATGATTGAAAATAAGAAAACGATATTCGTTTATGCAACGAAAGACAACATTTAGGATAATAATCCTTTTGGTAATTGCGCTTTTAGTAGGCGTTGCTATATATGGTGTATATCGCCATTATAGTGCAGCCTCACAACCAGTAGAGGCAACTGTTGAAGCGTTAGGCGAGGAGCAACAGACGCACGCTATCGTGTTTTTTGAGGAAGAGGTCGATCCCTTGATGTTAGGTAAGTGGCAGCATACCGTTGATACTGCTTGGTACCGCGTTTATACTACAGAACCTGCAGAAGATGGCTTCTGCTGGGGTAGAGAGTGGAACGAAGCCGAGGACATTTTCGAAGAAGACCTAATGCCCTACGGCAATGGATGGTTCAAATGGAAAAAAACTGACAAATACGTTCTCGAATGGCATGTTACGGATAATCGGGGTGCTGCAATTCCCTACGAATACACGATTATAGATTTGAATGAGCAGGAGTTGTATTTCAAAGAAACTCGTGATGCGCAGAAGCAGCGTTTCCGCAAATGTGAATGGTAATAAAGATAATCCCAAATCAGTCAACTGATTTGGGATTATCTTTTAGAGCATTGACCAACATGCCGCATGCTGCCAAAATATCTTCGCCTCTACTGCGACGAATAGTCGTCGTTATACCATGTGCAGTGAGATAGTCACGAAGCCATTCCATTTGTTGTTCATCGCTGCCGCGATTCGCTATAGGAGATGAGGCGATGGGCGATTGGCTATTGGCTATGGGTGATTGGCTATTGGTTATTGGGGAAGCATGGAAACGAATGAGATTGATGCGACAGTCAAGACCTTTCAGTAGGCGAAGGAGTTCGTTGGCATGTTTTGGGGTATCGTTTACACCGCTCCAGCAGATGTATTCAAAGCTTACGCGACGTTGGTGAGTCCAATCATACTGTTTGAGCAACGCTATCACATCACTCAGGTGATTGACCTTCTCAATAGGCATAATCTCTTGACGTTCAGTACTAAACGGATTGTGCAACGAAATAGCCAAATGACAATCACTCTCCTCAATAAAGCGTTTGAGCCCCTTATTGATACCTACCGAAGATACCGTAATACGTTTGGGCGACCATGCACAACCCCATGCACTCGTCATCGCATTTAGCGAACGAAGGACATTGTCCAAATTATCCATCGGCTCACCCTCACCCATATAAACGATATTCGTGAGTTTATCGGCATCAGGAATCGAGAAAATCTGATTGAGAATATCCGCTGCGGAAAGATGACCGTGGAAACCCAATGTACCCGTCATACAAAACTTACAACCCATCTTACAACCTGCTTGCGTACTCACACAGAGCGTAGCACGATCATCATCGGGGATATAGACGGATTCGATATACCTCGCCTCATCGCCTTCTCGCCTCATCGCCTCCTCGCCTTTTATGGCGAATAGGTACTTCTTTGTTCCATCTTTGGAGATGGCTTCTGCCACAGGAGCATGACGACCAATAGTGTAGTTGGCTTTGAGCGCTTCACGTCCTTTGAGCGAGATATTGGTCATCTCATCAAACGAGGTAACACGGCGCACATAAATCCACTTTGCCAACTGCTTACCTGCAAAACGTGGTAGCCCAACTTCTTGGGCTACCGCTTGCAGTTCTTCTAATGTTTTACCGAGTAATATATCCATAAGTATATGTTTCATCCTTGCCTGCGGCAGAAATCTCACTATCTAAACCAATTTTAAAGACAACTTAGACAACCTCTGCGCGCGCCCAACATTGGCGCTTGCCAAGGAATTGTTTTTATTGTTGGTTCCTAATTGTCGGTATTGTTGATAAATATATTCCCTCGCCGCTGAGCAATATCGGGGTCCCTACGAGCTTCGTGAGCGAGTGGGGTGATAGTGTTGGCGAAGCGGAATAGTTGTTTGTGTTGTCTTCTTTATCAACCATACTCCTTGTCTTAAGTTTGGATAGTTTAGATCTCTCGAGCGTAGCGAGTAGGACGTTTATTTCTTACCAAGCGAACAATGGGTACTTCACCATTTCGGCGTTCACCTCTGCGCGAACGGCTGCGATATTCTCCTCTGACTCAGGATTGCTCAATACACGGTCAATGAGTTCCACAATCCATGCCATCTTATCCTCCTTCAAACCGCGAGTAGTGATAGCAGGAGTACCGAAGCGTAAACCGCTCGTTTGGAAAGCACTGCGTGAGTCGAATGGTACCATATTCTTGTTGGTGGTGATGTCGGCTGCTACGAGTGCTTTCTCTGCCACCTTACCTGTTAACTCAGGATATTTAGTGCGGAGATCCACCAACATAGAGTGGTTGTCTGTACCATCAGAAATAATCTTATATCCCTTTTCCATCAATGCCTTCGCCATAGCTGCAGCATTGATTTGCACTTGCTTTTGATATTCTTTGAACTCAGGTGTGAGTGCCTCACCGAAAGCAACTGCCTTAGCTGCAATCACGTGCTCCAATGGACCGCCTTGTGTGCCTGGGAAGACAGCTGAGTCAAGCAATGCAGACATCATCTTCACCTCGCCTTTTGGAGTGGTCTTACCCCATGGGTTAGGGAAGTCTTTGCCCATCAAAATGATACCACCACGTGGACCGCGCAGGGTCTTGTGGGTAGTAGAAGTAACGATATGTGCGTGCTTCACAGGATTTTCCAATAGACCTGCTGCAATCAAACCCGCAGGGTGAGCCATATCCACCATAAAAATAGCACCAATCTCGTCAGCCACTTTGCGAATACGAGCGTAATCCCACTCACGACTATAAGCACTTGCACCTGCGATGATGAGTTTAGGCTTCTTCTCACGAGCCACGTGTTCCAATTGCTCGTAATCCACACGACCTGTATCCTCCTTTACGTTGTATTCAAGGGCATTGAACATCAATCCTGAGAAGTTTACTGGTGAACCGTGGCTGAGGTGACCACCATGACTTAGGTTTAATCCTAAGAACGTATCACCTGCTTGCAGACATGCCATAAAGACTGCCATATTAGCTTGTGCGCCCGAGTGAGGTTGTACGTTAGCATACTCAGCACCAAAGAGTTGGCAGAGACGTTGGCGTGCGATATTCTCGCTCTCGTCCACCACCTCGCAACCACCATAATAGCGCTTGCCTGGATAACCCTCAGCGTACTTGTTGGTCAGCACACTGCCCATGGCTTCCATCACTTGGTCACTAACAAAGTTCTCACTGGCAATCAATTCGATGCCTTTGGTTTGACGCTCGCGCTCGCGGCGGATAATGTCAAAAATCTCTAAATCTCTTGTCATAATTGTATTGTGTAGTATTGTTGAGCATTGTGTTGTATAGAGTTGTTTAGGGTTGTGTGGTTATTTTCTTCTCGCTAACAAACAATCCAATGATAATCACGGCTATACCCACTAACTTCCATACGGGAAGTATCTCCCCGAAAATAATCCACATCAATATAGCTGTAAATACAGGACGTACATTATTGAATATGTTAGCTCGTGTCACACCTATCTGACGAACTGTATAACAGAATAATACAAACGCTGCCACTGATGCAAACACCGCCAAATAAACGACAGCCAATAGCCCATCGCCCATTGCCAATAACCCATCGCCAATAGCCCATAGCCCATCGCCCATCACCGATCGCCATTCACCCATTACTCCCCAAAGAATGTAAAAAAGAACGAGCGAGATGGATTGGACATAGAACACGATACTCAGAGGTGAATAGCGTGCTGGGATACGTCGGAGTATAACCGAATAACTGACAGACATACTGACGGTTAATAACGCAAGTATAACTCCTTTACCCATTGGTAATGGGCTATTACCCATTGCCAATTGCCCATCGCCCATTGCCAATAGCATAAGCATACCCACGGTGGAAAGCAGGATACCGATGATATTGTTTCGCGTTACTTTTTCACGCAACAACACAAAAGCAAAAATAGGTGCTAATACGGGTTGGGTACTCAGCAACGCTTCGGCTATTGTGGGAGAAGCGAAACTTTGGTAAGTATAGGTCTCGAAGATAAAATACAAGAATGGTTGAAACAAACCGCCCAACAGAAACAGTGGAATATCCTTTTTGTCTATTCGCTGCAATCCCACTATCTCGTTTTGGTGAAAAATCAATCCAATAGAGAGCATCAGTATAACCGCTATGGTGAATCGTAACACAATGAGTGTCAGAGGCGTAAACACCACTAATGCTTCTTTTACAGCAATACCTGCCCCCGCCCAAATGAGCATAGCAGTTACCACTGAGATATAAGGGATAATCTTTTTCACTGTGCAAAGGTACAACTTTTTTTTTGTATGTGCAAATTTCCGAAACAGCAGAAGAGCTTTAATATACCACAAAATGGCAAAGAAAGTAAACTTTCTGCGTTTTTACTTGCATATATAAGAAAAAAATAGTAACTTTGTGCGCTATTTTGTAAATTAGATGAATTATGCAAGATTTTCAAAGTTTATGCCAACAAAGGCGCTCGTATAGAAAATACACCAACCAACTTGTAGAGCAGGAGAAACTGGATTACATCATGCGTTGTGCGCTGATGTCACCCGCAGGCAAGAGAATGAACCCATGGCACTTTGTGGTCATTAAGAACGAAGAGATACTTCGTCAGTTAGCAGGTTGTCGCACATACGGCAGTGGTATGTTTGACACCGCTATGGCAGGAATAGTGGTAGCCGCCGATACAAGTATTATTGATACATGGCAATGCGATGCCGCTATCGCTGCACAGAATATATGGCTTGCTGCGACAGACCAAGGATTAGGCGCGTGCTGGTGCCATGTGTATCAACGCGAGGGCGCAGAAGACCTTGTGCGCAGACTGACCAATCTGCCTGAGAACTACACCGTACTCTGCGTGATGTCGCTCGGCTACAAGAACGAAGAGCGCAAACCATTTGACTTCGAAAAACTGCAATATGATAAGGTAACACAGATAGATTAACCAAATAAATTAGATGAAGTTATGAAGAATTATTTGATGAGTATGTTGCTCTTGGTAGCATGTGTATGTGCAAGTTGTGAACCTACTGAAATAAAAGGCGAGATAGACAAGGTAAATTTATCGAAAGATGATACGGAAAAACTGGATGCCATTTTCCAATATGTAAAAGAAACTCAAGTATATGATATACTAAAACAGGATTATGATAAACATTACGATGATGAAGATTATTCTTATTATGGAGGTCTTGCATTTATCATAAAATCCGAGCAAGAATTGCGCGAACTGGCACCGGCAGATATGGAACTCCCAAAGATTGATTTTATGAATCATTCATTAGTGTGGTGCGTCTTTCGATCTTCAACATCTCAAACCAATGTAGAATCTTTCCGTTTGATTGTAGATGAAAACGGAGAAGCAACAGCGATTGTTAGGCATAAAACAACTTCTTTTGATTGCATGATCGGCGAGCATTGTACTTATGCTGTTTTTGATATACCAAGCAATACAATAAAGAAAATATCATCTGATGTAGAGCATTTAAGATAATGTTTAAATACTAGAAGAACTAAACAAAGAATATATGAAACCAACAATAGCAATTACAGCGGGCGATATTAATGGAGTAGGGTATGAGATTATCCTCAAGAGCTTGATTAATCCCCATATCTGCGAGATATGTCGCCCTATCGTGTATGGCAACGCCAAAGTAGCGCGCCAACACATGCAAACCATGGATGAAGAGTATCGTAATATCCAGTGGAATATCATCCAAGATCCTAAACAAGCCAAAGATGGTCGTCTGAACCTTATCTCTTGCTACGGCGATGATACTCCAGTACAACTCGGAGTCTCTACCACAGAGGCAGGGCAAGCTTCACTCAAAAGTTTGCAACGCGCATGCCAAGACCTAAAAAATGGATTGGTACATGCTATCGTAACTGCCCCTATCAACAAAGATAATATCCAATCAGACACTTTCCACTACTCTGGACACACAGAGTACTTAACCCAACAGTTTGGCGAAGGAAAAGATAGTCTGATGATGATGATCAGTGACCGTATGCGTGTGGCACTTGTGTGCAATCATACCCCAATTGCCAAAGTGGCAGAAACCATCACAGAGGAACGTATCCTCAGTAAGTTGGCTGTGCTCAATGAAACGCTGAAAATGGACTTTTCTTGTCGCAAACCACGCATTGCAGTCTTAGCACTCAATCCACATGCAGGCGACAATGGTCTTATCGGCGAAGAAGAGACCAATATCATACGTCCTGCTATTGCCGCAGCACAAGAGAAAGGAATATGGGCTTTCGGTCCTTATTCAGCAGACGGATTCTTCGGCGCTGGACAATACAACCACTTCGATGCCGTTTTAGCGATGTATCATGACCAAGGGTTGGCACCATTCAAAGCACTCGATATGAGTGGCGTGAACTTTACCGCAGGACTACCTGTTGTGCGTACCTCGCCTGATCATGGTACCGCATACAACTTAGCAGGTAAGAACGAAGCTGATGCGACAAGTATGTTGCACGCTATCTATGCTGCAATAGACATTCTGCGTCGGCGCGAGGAGAATGAGAAACTATTATCCAACCAACTCGTCGTGGAAGTTCGTGAGGTAAAGAAAGAGTATAAAGTGGAGAAATTCGTTCCAAAAGATTAATAACTCATAAATACAAATCACCCTCTCATTTGTAGTTTTGCGTACGAATGGGAGGGTGATTTGTATTTGTGTGTTCGTTTTTTGACAAGACGGTATGTTAGTTTTTCTTAACAGGTGTCTTAGGGAAGATTACCCAGAAGCCCAAAGCTACAACCAAAGCAAAAGCAGCAAAGATATACCAACTGGTTTGCCAACCTTGCCAAATAGCCATTGGACCCTCTGCAATCACAGCCTCAGCATTTACAAAGTGATTTACAATAGCCTGTGCTGCCAAAGTACCAATCGTAGCACCAAAACCATTGGTCATCATCACAAACAATCCTTGTGCACTGGAACGTTGGCTTGGATCGGTCTCTTGATCTACATACAACGAACCAGAGATATTGAAGAAGTCAAACGCAAAGCCATACACAATACAACTCAGCACAAACAATATCACACCTGGCATACCTGGATTACCTGCACCGAACAGACCGAAACGCAATACCCAAGCAAACATAGCCATCAGCATCACCGACTTAATACCAAAACGCTTCAAGAAGAATGGGATAAACAAGATACACAACGCCTCGCAGATCTGTGAAATAGAAATCAACATATTCGCATGTTGTACACCAAAGGTATCGGCAAACTCCTCAATCGCTCCAAAACTGGTAATGAATGGGTTCGCATAACCATTGGTGATCTGCAAACACATACCAAGCAACATAGAGAAGATGAAGAAAACAGCCATCTTCTTTTGTTTGAAGAGTGCAAAAGCCTCTAATCCCAAAGCCTCTACAAGCGATTTGTTCTCCACTTTGCCTTTTACTGGGCACTCAGGCAATGTCAAAGAGTAAATAGCCAACACAATACTCAAAGCACCACTCACGAGGAACTGATTAGGAGTAGCTTGGAAACCGCATAAGTCCACAATCCACATGGTGACAATAAAACCTACTGTACCCAACACACGGATAGGTGGGAAAGCTTTCACTGTATCCAAATTGGCTTTTGTCAATGCCGTATAAGCCACGGAGTTACTGAGCGCCAAAGTAGGCATAAAGAATGCAACCGAAGCAGTATAAAGTGAGAAGAGAGTAGAGAAGACTACACCCTCACCTGCCATCAACGCGTATGCACCCGTGGCAATCATAAACGTACCTGCCAATGCGTGGCATAGACTGAGTGCTTTCTGCGCTGGAATCCAACGGTCAGCTACAATACCCATAAGAGCAGGCATAAACAAACTCACGATACCTTGAATGGAATAGAACCAACCGATATTGGTAGCCATACCGTGTGTAGCAAGGTAGGTACCCATAGATGTTAAATACGCTCCCCAAACAGCAAATTCGAGGAAGTTCATTACAGTTAAACGAAACTTGATGTTCTTCATATCTTTTAAATTTTTAGTTTTTATTTCATTCCTTTACACCCTACACTTTACACCAGTACATTAAAACTCACTAGTAAAGTGAAACTTGATGTTCTTATAGTCGTTTTGCGCCATTTGCAGCACGTAGCCGCTATCCGCCATAAACACGTCGCGACCTTCTTTATCCTTAGCCATATACTGTGCCTTACGCTTCTTGAACATCTCCAACTCTGCCTCGTTATCACTCTCTATCCAACAAGCTTTGAACATCTGCAAAGGCTCCCAACGGCACTTGGCTTGGTACTCGTGCTCCAAGCGGTGTTGGATCACCTCAAACTGCAACTGACCTACCGTACCGACAATCTTTCTTCCATTAAATTGACTGATAAAGAGCTGAGCTACACCCTCGTCCATCAATTGATTAACACCTTTCTCCAACTGCTTTTGTTTCATTGGGTCGGCGTTCTCGATATACTTAAACATCTCGGGAGAGAATGATGGCAGACCTTTGAAATGCAGCATCTCACCTGCGGTCAAAGTGTCGCCAATCTTGAAGTTACCCGTATCTGGCAAACCAACTATATCGCCTGCAAAAGCCTCATCAACCGTCTCCTTGCGTTGCGCCATGAAACAAGTTGGTGCTGAGAAACGCATTTGGCGGTTCTCGCGCACGTGCTTATAATAGGTGTTGCGCACGAACTTACCACTACAAATCTTGAAGAAAGCAATACAAGAACGGTGATTAGGGTCCATATTGGCGTGGATCTTAAAGCAGAAAGCGGTAAACCCATCTTCCATAGGTTCCACCTTGCGCTCAACCGCTTCTACAGGACGTGGCGATGGAGCAATCTGTACAAAACACTCCAAGAGCTCTTTCACACCAAAAGTATTCAACGCGGAACCAAAGAACACAGGAGCCAAGTCGCCTGCAAGGTAATCCTCGTGACTGAACGGATTATATACGCCCTCAATCATCTCCAAATCTTCTTGCAGCTTGAGCGCATCTCTCTCGCCTACAAGCTGAGCAATCTGTGGATCATTGACATCGTCAAAGCGCAATGACTCAGTGACTTGTGTCTTATTGGGTGTATAAAGATCCAACGTCGATTGGAAGATATTGTACACACCCTTAAAGCGCTCACCACTATTGATAGGCCAAGAGAGTGGTCGCACGTGAATACCGAGTTCGCTCTCTACCTCGTCCATCAAGTCGAATGGGTCTTTACCTTCGCGGTCCATCTTATTGACAAACACCATCACAGGTGTCTTACGCATACGGCAGACCTGCATCAGACGGCGTGTCTGTGTCTCTACACCCTTGGCAGAGTCAATAACAATCACCACAGAGTCCACCGCAGTCAAAGTGCGGAAAGTATCCTCCGCAAAGTCTTGGTGACCAGGAGTATCTAGGATATTGATGTGGTAGTTATTATAGTCAAAACCCATCACAGAGGTGGCCACAGAGATACCACGTTGCTTCTCGATCTCCATCCAGTCAGATGTGGCGGTTTTGCGTATTTTATTGGATTTAACGGCACCTGCTACGTGGATTGCACCTCCGTAGAGCAGGAGTTTCTCAGTGAGTGTCGTCTTACCCGCATCAGGGTGCGAGATAATCGCAAAGGTGCGGCGACGTAAGATTTCTTGTTGTTCGGCGTTGTTTAACATTGAATTGTTTAGTATTGTTTAGTATTGTTTAGTGTTGTATAGTGTTGTTTTTTAGGTTTGCAATGGTACGAGGGAGGAGTCGTTTTTCTTCCACTTGTACACGTAGTGATAGAGTTTCGGGCGTGTCATCTGCATGTACTTCTATAACTGCTTGTGAAAGCACATGTCCTCCATCAACTTCGGCACTCACGTAGTGTACCGTGCACCCCGCTTCCGTATCACCAGCTGCTAAGACAGCTTCCTGTACGCGTATGCCATACATACCTTTGCCTCCATGTTTGGGGAGGAGCGATGGGTGGATATTGATGATATGCTTATCCCACTCTTGGCATATCCACGCAGGAATAATCGCTAAGTATCCTGCCAAAACAATGAGTTGGATATGATGATCTTGCAGCGCTTGGTTAATCGTTGCCCAATCTTTGGATAACAGGGTAGGGATACCGGCATCAACCGCCCTATCAAGAGCAGGACATTCGCGGTTGGCTACTACCATCGCCACTCTATAACCATGCAGCGATTGCTCATCAATGAGCGTTTGCAGAGTAGTGCCCGCGCCTGAGGCAAAAACGGCTATGTTAAAGCTTGTGTTCATCAATGTCCTCGTATAAATACGCCTTCGGCTTGATTCTCCAAAAAACAACATCTGTCTGAATGTTCTTCTGCAAATGCTGTTTGTTGTTCGCGTATATATTCTTCGTATGCCATATATCTCGTTATTGTGCGGCAATAAAATAGCAACCGCCCATCACCATAATCGCTCCTATCCATTGGGTGAAAGTAACGGTCTCGTGAAATATAAACATTCCAGATAGCATACCAAAGATAAAGCCTAAACTAGTCAGTGGATAAATGAGAGAAAATGGGTACATCTTCAACAACCACAACCAAAATAGATTAGCAGCGATGAGAAAACCAACTCCAATCAATAACCATACGTTGAGCAGAATCTGATGACAAATAAAGTCCCACGACCATACAAAAGTATCCATTCCTTGCATGCCCAGTTTGAAACACACTTGTCCGCCCACCAACATAGAAGTTTGAAGGAGCATTAGCAATATCATTTTAAATGTAGTCATAATTATAAAGCAAATCTGATGGTTACTTTAACACCGTTTCGTCCCCAACCACGCATCTTGCGTGAGTGAATGCCATCGGGGAGCATGTAGTCGTTGTAAGTCAAGCGACGGACGTAGTCCACACGAATAAACTTCAATATATTCTCCAAACCTACGGACATCTCCAAATAAGGCAGTGCGCCGATAGGTGAGGATGTATAGCCATATTGATATTCTCCCTGATCATCGAAGACGGCATCGTTGGGGAAGGCGTATAGTCCTTCGTTGCCCTCTATGTAGGGATTATTTCTATCGGATAGTCCGCCGTATATACCAGAGAAACTGACCACGCCACGCAGTTGCAGGCGATTGATACCTGGTATGCGGTTGAGTATCCATCCCTTGAAGTAGTAGGTAGCGTATAGGGCAACATACTTGTCAAAGAGAAACTCCATTGGCTGCATGAGGTTGAAGGCGTTCTTACCCAAGAAAATAGAGGTGGAAGTCATCGGTATATACAGCTTAGTGAATGGTGCTCGGTTCCACATGATACCTGCTTGTATGCGTGCATCAAGGTGTCCGAACGAGGAGAACCAGAAGCGTTTCTCTGCTACACCCTCCGTATAGTTGTAGAGGAATCCTTTGCCTCCAGTCAGGCGATCGTCTAAGTAACCTATGCGGTGCATGATACTGAAGACGGGCGCATCCTGCTCAATAGTGAATGGTGTCTCTACGCCCGAACGGTTAATCGGGAAATCCGAGCCTGGGGCATAGCGGAACTCCACGCCTGCTTCGTAACCATGGTAGTAAGGCAGGTTCTGAGTGGTGGCTATCTGTCCGTTGTTGTATGCGGTGACGCGGTCGTATGACATAGCACCCGCCGCCTCGTTGTGCTCGAAGCCTATGTGTGCCTTGAGAGTCATGCGGTTGGGCCACTCCTTCATATAATTCGCGCGCGCGTGGAGGACATACTGCATATTGCGCAGCACAGGGGTAGAGGTAGGGATGGACATGAGTATGTTGTCCCTATCCACAATACCGAACTGCTGTCCTGGCTCATCCACATCATACTGTGCTGAAAGGGTGATATGGTGTCTGAGCGGTTCGTATTGGTAGTAGCGTTTCTTGTTGAAGGAATACATAAGCGTAAGGTTTCCTTTGGGGCGTAAGTCATCGACTCCGAAAGCGCCATAGCCAGACAAGAACCAATGCGGATGCAGGTTTGCGGTGGTCGTTCCACCTATACGCAGACGAACACCCTCCAACATGTTCCATGAGATAGTATTGTATATAGGACCAAAATCCCACTCTGATTCACCCCATTGGGATGATGGTACAGTCGCCAGATACTCCGTGGTCATGGCATCAACTGCCATAATGAGCGCATTGAACTCGGGCTTCATCTTGAAACCCTCTATCAAATCCATTACCGATGCCTCGTAGAAGGAAAGCGGTTCGGGACGATTCTGCTTCCAGAACTCAAAATCCATGCGGATAGAGGTAGAGTCGGCTGGTTTAATGGTGTCGGTGGGTATCATGGGCGAATAGACTTTGGGGTCGATAGGTGTCTCAAAGTCAAAGTCGCGATAGATCTTCGTTTGTCGAGCTAGCAAGGTGCGCTCGCGGTTGGTGAGATAGAACTTGCAGTTGGTACTAGTTCTATCGGGTGCCCAGAGTCCATTATCGAGTTGCTTGTACTGGTGCTCAATGGAGACGTTGCTTACGAAGTTAAGGTTGATGTCTTGTGGGACATTCAGTATGTACTTTTTGATTTTGTAGGTCGAGTCATTGACAATGTAGAGGTGTCCAGTGAAGCCGAAGCCCTCTGAGTTGACGGGCACAAAGCCCAAGTCTATACACTCATAGCCGTCCACGAAGACGGTGTCCATGATATAGTACTGGTAGTAACTCACTGCCATGAGACTATTTACGGGCGATACGAATCGGTTGAAGAGCAGTGAGATAGAGTTCGTATTGATATCCACATCGGTGAAGACAGAGGTGAGCGTTTTGTCTAGTGTCTGTGTAGAAATGAGCGACTCCAGACCGAAGAAACGTTTGCGCTCAATAATTTTCTTCTCGCGTTGTGGATGTTGTTGGTAGTACTCCTTGGCGAGGTTCTCACGGATAGAGAGGGTGATCGCAGGATACTCGCCAGTGGTATCGATGTACTGCTGGATAAAATCCACTTTCTTCCAGAAACCTTTTTGGAAGTTAGGGGTGAAGTTATCCAAGGCGAAGGACATACGCGCGTATGCATCGGCTGTGTAGTAGTTGCGTGTCTTGATTGTAGCCGAGTCCTTATGCGCAATGACGTTTTTGATGAGTTCTACAGCAGGGTTTCCTTTGCGGCGGTAACGTTCTTTCTTCTTTTTAGGTGTAACGATAACGTCCTGCAATGCGTAGGTATCGGGATAGAGCGAGATCTTGATGTTCTCGCGTGTCTGCCCTTTGCGCAAGACAAGTTTCTCGGTCTTATAACCAATCATCTGGAAGTGCAGAACGGTATATCCCTGTGGATTGCTAATGTGGTAGCGACCATCATTATCAGTAGTAGTACCAAAAGTTGTAGGCTTAGCGTTGTCTTGATTGGATTCTACGAAGAATACTTGCACAAAGGGCAGGTACTCACCTGTCTCACCATCTATCACTTGTCCTGTTGCCCCTGTCAGTTCTTGGGCGTAGGCACAGAGCGTGCTGATGCCAAAGCAGAGGAGTAGCAGTATGTATCGTAGTTTGTTGGTTTGTAACATTATGATTATTTGTACTTTAGTTCGAATCGTTTCTTGATGTCTGCATAGCGCAATATGACTTCATTTATGACGTCTTCCCATGTGCGAGCAATGGTGTGCGATGCTGTTTCTCCGACAGAGGCTATGTGTTCGGGTTGCTCAATGAGGTGCTCCAGTATGTTCGCATACATGTGTGTCTCGCGAGGCGAGAGGAAGCCGTTATAGCCATCTTGTATCACCTCTGCGGCGGTGGACTCTGCCAAGAGCAGAGATGGCGTGTGCATAGCAGCCGCTTCGCGCACCACGAGGGGCGCATTGTCGTAGAGCGAAGGGAAGAGGAAGAGGTCAGCGGCGGCGAAATACTGCTTGAGCAGTTTGCGGTCTTTGACCACACCTACCAGTTGCACGCGGTCGCTCAGGTGCAGTTTCTCAATCATTGCACGTATGTCATTGACAGCGTAACCTGTACCCAACATAAAGAGCTTGAATGGCAAGTGCGCAATCTGCGCTAATGACTCCAACATAAAGTCGATACCCTTCTCCCAGATGTGTTGTCCCACGAAGAGGAACATGGTCTCTTGGGGCTGAATCTTCAGTTGGCTGCGCATGTATGCACGCATGGTCTTGATCTCTCCTGCGGGTGTTGCGAAATCATTGCCGTTCTCCACTACCTCTACATGTCCTCTGTAGCCATACTCGCGCAGGGTAGGCTCAACGGCAGCTTGAGGTATCCACACCTCGTCTGCGTGCTCGTAGAAACGCACGATGCGTCTGATCTCCCTGTCAATGATAAACTTCGACGGCACAGCGCGCTCAAAGTCCTGTCTGTACTTAGAGTGGAAGGTCGCCACCAGTGGAATATGTTGTCGTCTGGCTATATGCTTGGCCAGTAGTCCCGAGGTGAAGGGGCAGTGCGTATGCACGAGGTCAAAGCGGATACCTTTGATTTGTCGTTTGAAGTTCAGGGATACTTGTGGCAAACCAAAGCGATAGGGCTTGCGCATCGGTATAGGTACAGATGCATAGCGGAATATAGGGTATGGAGCAGCTGCTATCACGTCACGCGAGTGAGGCGCGTAAGGCGTGATGACGCATGACTCGTACCCTTTCTTGTGCAGCCAGTAGGCGTAGTTCTGCGCCGCCACGGCTACTCCGTCCAGGATTGGAGGGAAATTGTCATTGAATATTCCTATCATGATTTTGTTTGGTTGTTTATTACCCCCCCCCCTATGTAAACTATTGATTAACATAGGGTTGGCTTTATTTGTTAGTGGGGGATTAACGCAACTTAGCACCGAATTTCTCCTCGAAGGTCTTGAGCAGTTTCGCCATAATGGCCTCTATCTGCTTATCCTTGAGGGTGTTCTCGGTGTCTTGTAGGATGAAGCTGAGCGCGTAACTCTTCTTGCCTGCCTCGAGGTTCTTGCCCTCATAGACGTCAAAGAGGTTCACGGCTTTCAGCAGCTTCTTCTCAGCAGCCATAGCGGCTTTGGCCAGATCAGCGAACTTAACGGACTTGTCCACGTGGAGGGCGAAGTCACGTTTCACCTCCGGGAACTTAGGCAGGTCGTTGATGACTGGCTTGTACTGCTTGTTGAGACGGAGCAGCATGTTCCAGTCGAGGTCTGCGTAATATACAGGGTTGTCAATATCGAATGCCTTGAGCAACTTGCTATTCACCAGTCCCATGGAGCCGATCTGTTTGCCGTTAGGTGCTTTGATGAGCAGTCCGTCGGTGTAGAGTTCGTTCTCCAGCGGCTCAATGGTGCAGTTGCTGATGTTTACGCCCAAGCGGCGAAGTACATTGTTTACATACGCGCGCAAGGTGTAGAAACTGGTCTTCTCCTCTTTTTGTACCCATGATTGTGCGCTCTTGTTACCTGTCAGCCAGAGTGCCAAGTGTGGCTCCTCGCTGTAGGCATAGAGTGGGTCGTAGGTCCAATGTGGGTCTTTGGCTTGGCGGTCAGCGATCTTCTGCGCACTGTAGTGGTAGCAGTTACCGAACTCATAGAACTTCAGGTCGGCGTTCTTGCGGTTGGCATTACGTTGAATACTCTCCAATCCACCAAAGAGTAAGGTTTGGCGCATCACACCCAAGTCTTGACTTAGAGGATTCATGATCTTCACGCAGGTAGCCAAACTGAGTTGATCTAATGACTCGTAGTATGATACTTTGGTAAGTGAGTTGTTGAGTATCTCGTTGAAACCTTGTGCAGTGAGTTGCTCGGAGATACGAATCTGCAACGCTACTGGATTAGGCTTTGGATTATAGCTGAGAGAGGTATTCAGTTTCTCTGGGAACTCCACGTTGTTGTAACCATAAATACGCAGTATATCCTCCACTACATCGCACTCGCGTTGTACGTCCACGCGGTAACGAGGCACACCCAATTGCCATACCTTGTTCTCCTGACTGTATATCTCCACTTCCATAGCACGCAGGATCGTCTCGATGGTCTCTTCGCCTATCTCTTTGCCTATCAGCGCATGCACGCGGTCAATGTTCAACTCTACTGGGAATGGCGCAAAATATGTCTTGCCTTTAGCCTCTAACCTCTCGCCTCTAATCTGATCTACCACTTCCATGGCAATCTCGCCACCTGCTACTTCTTGGATAAGCAGTGCGCAGCGTTTGAGTACATAGAGGGTGTTGTTTGGGTCACAGCCGCGCTCGTAGCGGAAGCTGGCGTCGGTAGAGAGTTGGTGACGGCGAGCGGTCTTACGAATGCTCACTGGGTCGAAGTATGCGCTCTCGAGGAAGACATTGGTTGTTGTCTCCGAGATACCCGATTCTTGTCCGCCGAACACACCTGCGATACACATAGGCTCTTAGGCATTGCAGATCATGAGGTCTGCTGCAGAGAGGGTACGTTCTACGCCATCAAGGGTAACGAATTTTTGACCTTCGGTTGCGTTCTTCACGATGACTTTGTTGCCTTTGATTTTGTCTGCATCGAAAGAGTGGAGTGCTTGTCCCATCTCGTGGAGAACGAAGTTTGTCACGTCCACTACGTTATTGATAGGGCGAATACCGATGGTGTTGAGGGCTTTCTTGATCCATTCTGGTGACTCCTGGATAGTCACACCCTTGATGCTCACACCTGTGTAGCGAGGACATGCATCTGCGTTCTCTACGACCACCTCGATAGGGAGTGCGTTGCTTTGTACATGGAAGTCCTCTACAGAGGGTTTCTCCAACTTTATCGCTTCATCGCCTTTTGCCTTATAATACGCATATAAGTCGCGTGCCACGCCATAGTGGCTGGCACCGTCTGCGCGGTTAGGGGTAATATCCACCTCGATGAGAGTATCGTCTTCCACGCCAAAATACTCCTTGGCAGGCATACCGACTGGGGTATCTGCTGGCAGTACCATGATGCCGTCGTGGCTGCTGCCTACGCCTATTTCATCTTCGGCGCAGATCATACCGAGTGACTCTTCGCCGCGGATTTTGCCTTTCTTGATGGTGAACTTCTCGTCGCCGTCATAGAGTACGGTGCCCACGGTGGCTACGATGACTTTTTGTCCAGCGGCTACGTTAGGCGCACCGCAAACAATTTGCAGGGGCTCTGCATCGGGTGCCACGCGCGTGGTGGTTATGTGTAGGTGGTCGGAGTTAGGGTGATCGACGCAGGTGATGACTTCGCCTACGACGAGTCCCTCCAGTCCGCCTTTGATGGTTTGTACTTTTTCTACTTTGCCCACTTCGAGTCCGAGTGAAGTGAGGATTTGTGCTACTTTCTCAGCGCTGTCTTGGAGCGCAATGTAGCGTTTGAGCCAATTGTATGAGATATTCATATTGCTTGTATTTATTTTATTCTAAAATAAGTTGTAAAATGGCGCACTTTACCAAAATGCGTGCAAAGGTACGAAAAATTATGCACATACGCAAAAAAAAAAGCAGAAAGTTAACTTTCTGCATGATTTTCTTCCTTCTAAAGCTATTTCTAACTCTTCTTCCCTGCCTTCCACAGTTGGTAGCTATTCAGTAGATTTTGCCACAGGATATACGCTGCGGGAGCAATGGCTGCCAAGGGGTGCAAAAACATCTGTGCCATCCAGATACCCAACGCGGTGTTCTTCTGACCGAAAGCCTGACCTGCCGTCACACGGCTCTTCTCCGCCAATGTGTAATGGGCTGCTGCGGGGTTAATCAAAATATCCTGAAAATCAGCACCGTGGCTATCCGCAGGGAAACGATAACCAATCCATCTGCCCAAAGCAAACTGCAACAAACATGCGACCAAGGCACCCACACACATCACACCTATCATCCACCCCTCATACACCACATTCAACAGCGTGTCCGTGATACGAGCCATTAGCACTACCAGTAGCAATATCCATAGATAGAACGGCATGCTTGCCCATGTCGTATTCAACGCGAAAGGGCGCGGTGTACCTATGCGTCGATGATAACCCTCATACGCCAATCGTACCGCCCAGGCACACACGAATGGCAAAATCAATAGCGGTGTCACACGGCACAATATCTGCCAAGCCGCTTCGAAAAACGCAATTTCCGCCGAAGGATTGACCAACGGAAAAAGTGCAGGCACGACCAATGCGGTGAGCAGATTGCTCAGTAGCGTGAAGGTCGTCAAGTTCTGTATGCTACCGCCTAATTTCCCCGCAATAATCGGCGCTGCCGTTGCTGTAGGCATGATCAAACATAGCACTAACCCCTGCAAAACTATACCTTGTGAAGTAATACAATCCATAGCCAGTAGCCAATAGCCAATAGCCATAACGCTCACCACTAAAGTCAACTGTACACCCAGCACAATCCAGTGCCATCTGCGAAGGCGGAGGTCAAGTGGATTAATCTTGCAGAATGTGAAGAACAACATTAAAAATATCAGTGGAGAGGTTAGTTCTCCTAAGTGGCGAAACCAACGCCAACCCAATACGCCAATAACCATCGCGATAATCAGCGCATAGCGATCTATGAACGAACGAAAAGCTTTCATGCCGCAAAATTACTAAAAAATTTGCATATATCAAAAAAAAGTTGTAATTTTGCAACCACTTTGAATAACTTTGAACAATTTAGACCCATGAAACGAATTATTTCTTTGGCAATATGCCTATCTCTTGTCTTTTGCCTTTCGCCTTTTGCCTTATCGCCTCTCCACGCGTGCACATCGTTTATTATTAGTGGCAACGCCACACCATCAGGCAAACCGCTCATGTTCAAGCACCGCGATACAGGTGAACTCAACAATCGTATTGCCCATTTTCAAGGTGATAAGTATGCTTTTATTGGACTGATGAACTCTCCTACACTAGATGGTGAGGTCTGGTCTGGCATGAACGAGGTCGGCTTCTGTATTATGAATACTGCCTCATACAATCTACGTGAAGATACACTTGATTGCCAAATGGATCGCGAAGGAGAGTTCATGTATCACGCACTTGCTAATTGTGCCAACATCGCTGACTTCGAAGCATGGATTGAAACTTATCCCAAGCCTTGGGGAGTAGAGGCAAACTTTGGTATTATTGATGCACAAGGCGGAGCAGCATACTACGAGATGAACAATGACCGTTACATTAAGTACGATGTAAATGCTGAAGAAACAGGTTACCGTGTTGTTACCAATTTCAGTTTCGCTGGACGTTATGAGGATTATGAGGGTTGGGAGCGTTATCAAACAGCATGTGCCGAGATGAAGGAGAATTTCTCACGCACTAAAGAAATGACGGCTATTGATGCAATGAATATCTTCTCTCGCCAATATCGCCACGAAGTATTGGATTTGAACTTTAACAAGGACAATGCTCCTGAGTTTACGGTCGATCAAGACTTTATCCCTCGCCGTATTACATCTGCAGTGGTGTGTTTTGAGGGCGTGAAAGCAGGCGATAAGCCATTGCATACCATCATGTGGACAGCTTTGGGCTATCCTGCATGTGCCGTGGCGGTACCTTTGCTTATGCATCGTGATCATTTGCCAGCCTATATGAAAGCGCGCAACGAAAACGCTAAAGAGGGTAAAGGACTCAATGCGGAGATTTGTGATAAGTCCTTGCAAATCAAGAATGAATGGGCATTCCCATTGCATATTAGTAATGGTAAAAAGTATGTCAGCACGCAGAATATATTACGTGGCGCGGAAGGCAAACCTGCGTTGTTAGATTGTACACGAGAGGTTGAGGAGAAGATTTTGAAAGATTTTATGCCATTGTACGAGCAATGGACTGAGGGTGCACTCTCAGACCAAGTTTTCTTCAAGTGGTACGACCAATCCGCTAAACAATGGATAAAAAAATACGATGCTACTTTCGCACCGTATCTTTAATCTTTACTTTACATTTTACACCTGCGCAAAGCGCACATAACCTCCCTAATGGGGACACAACCTCGGCTAAGCCGACTACTTCCTCACGGGATCACACGTGAGGTCTATACCGAGTTTACGGAAAATCTTGCGATCTACTTCGGAGAGCATTACCGTGGAATGGACTTGACAACCAGCCAGTTGTGGCAATGCGTCCAATGTTTTGCGACAGTTCTCGTCATGCAGACTGAGAACGGATAGTGCAACGAGCACTTCGTCTGTATGTAGGCGTGGATTACGACCACGTAGATAATTGATCTTGGTATGTTGGATAGGCTCAATCATCTCTTGTGGGATAAGCTTTACATCGTGGTCTATATCTGCCAAATACTTAGTTGCATTAAGCAAAAGTGCTGCACTAGAACCGAGTAGTGGAGATGCTTCTGCGGTAATGATGTGTCCGTTGTGTAGTTCTATTGCAGCTACAGCTAGAGCCCCTGTACGATCTTTGCGCTCATTGGCTGCTGTCGTAGTAGGGCGGTCGGCTGTGGTGATACCTACTTGCTTGAACAAACGGCCAATACGATTGACTACCACTTCGCCAACATCACCATTGGCAAGGTCGTTGAGCGCATGGTAGTAGCGACGGATAATCTCTTGCTTGCTTGCTTCGCAGCAGGCCTCATCCTCCTCGATACAAAAGCCCACCATATTCACACCCATATCAGTAGGAGACTTATAAGGGTTGTGACCATAAATGCCTGTAAACAAAGCATCTAGCACAGGGAATATCTCAGTATCGCGGTTGTAGCTGATAGCCGTTGTTCCGTATGCCTCGAGGTGGTATGGGTCGATAAGATTGACATCGTTGAGGTCTGCAGTTGCAGCCTCGTATGCCATATTAACGGGATGTTTGAGTGGCAGATTCCAAACGGGGAATGTTTCGAACTTAGCATAACCCGCTTGGTTGCCACGTTGATGCTCGTTGTAGAGTTGCGAGAGGCATACTGCCATCTTACCACTACCTGGACCAGGAGCGGTGACAACTACTAACGGACGAGTGGTCTCAATATAATCGTTCTTACCAAAACCATCTGCTGAGTCAATGAGCGCTACGTTGTGAGGGTAACCCTCAATGGTGTAATGGAAGTAAGTTTTGATACCCAACCGTTCGAGTCGTTGGCTATACATCTGTGCCGAAGTTTGACCGCTATAATGTGTGATAACCACGGAGTTAACGAGAAAACCGCGGTTTATGAATTCGTCACGAAGGCGCAATACATCCACATCGTAGGTGATACCCAAGTCTTGGCGAACCTTGTTTTTCTCAATGTCGGCAGCCGAGATGACGATGACAATTTCTAAGGTGTCGCGCAATTGTGTGAGCATGGTGAGTTTACTATCAGGTTGGAAACCTGGTAGTACACGACTGGCGTGGAAGTCATCAAAGAGTTTGCCACCCAACTCGAGGTAGAGTTTGTTACCGAACTGCGCAATGCGCTCTTTGATATGCTCCGACTGTATTCGGATATATTTCTCGTTGTTAAATGGAGTCATGATTTTTCTCCAAAAATTATAGTATATTATAGAAAATTAACCAAAATTTATAAGCAACCTAAATATATAAAAATATTGGATAATTTTGGGATAATTTTTTACAATTTTTGTTTTTTATTTATTCCTCTGGGTTGCAGCCGTCGAAGCAATAGGTGCAGACTTTGCACTTAGGCAGGCCGATGGCGGCGATGAGGTCTTCTATGCGGGTATATTTGAGTGATTTGAGTGCAAATCGATCTCGCAAGGCACGCATAAGCTGTTGATACTCATAAGAGTCAGTTGTAGCGTATGCTTTAATCCTCTCTGGATCATTGGCCGCATCAACACCCTCAAACTCGGCGATAAAACGACGAGTGATGAGTTCAAGATCAGACTTCGATGTTGTGAAATTGGTGAATGGGCAACCGTAGAAGATAGGTGGGCATGCTATTCGCATGTGTACTTCTTTAGCTCCTGCTTCTAGCAAGCAACGTGTGTTATCACGAAGTTGTGTTCCACGCACAATAGAATCGTCACAGAAAAGTACGCTCTTACCTCTAAGGATAGCGTAGTTGTGGATGAGTTTCATCTTAGCTACCAGTTCGCGTTGAGATTGCTGTGAAGGAGTAAACGAGCGTGGCCATGTAGGGGTATATTTGGTAATAGCACGTTGGTAAGGTACACCCGAAGTATGGGAATAACCAATAGCCATACCAATACCAGAATCAGGAATACCGCAAACACAATCTGCTTGTACATCATCGTTCTTACCCATCGCATGACCGCAAGCATAGCGCACTTCTTCTACGTTGCGACCCTCGTAATCGGAAGTAGGGAAACCGTAATATACCCAAAGGAAAGAGCAAATCTGCATCTTATCGTTTGGTTTGCGCAGTTGCTCTACATGGTCTGCATATACGCGTACAATCTCGCCAGGACCGAGAAATTGTTCAGTATGGAAGCCGAGATTGAAGAAGGAAGATGATTCACTAGCAATGGCATAAGCATTGTCACGCTTGCCAAGTATGATAGGTGTACGTCCCCATGAGTCTCGGGCTGCAATGATGCCATCTTCTGTGAGGATAAGGATAGAGCAAGAACCTTTAATGTGCTTATAGACATTTTCAATTCCATCCACGAAGTCTTTGCCCTGTACTATGAGCAAACCTACTAATTCTGTGGGATTTACACGTCCACTACTGAATTCGGATAGGTGTACTTTTTGCTCTAACAAGTGGGTTACCAAATCATCTTGGTTGTTAATCTTACCAATAGTGCTGATAGCAAAACGTCCGAGGTGGGAATTGATGAGTAGTGGCTGTGCATCGGTATCGGAAATGATTCCGATACCTGCGTTGCCTGCAAACTCGTCTAACTCGTGCTCAAACTTCGTTCGGAAGTGCGAGTTTTGGATATTGTGAATGCTTCGCTTGAAGCCTTTATCCTTGTCGAATGTAGCCATACCCGCACGGCGTGTACCGAGGTGGGAATGATAATCTGTTCCGTAAAATAAATCGTTTACGCAACATGTAGTAGATATTGTTCCGAAGAAACCTGCCATATTTACTTGGTCAAATAGTCTGTCAAGTTTTTCTCAATGCGTGCTGCAATATCCTCTGTTTCAGCTTCAAGGACGAGTTTCTCGCCTGTGATACCCTCATAGAGTTCGATATAGCGAGCAGTAATACCAGCTACTACCTCATCGGTCATCTCTGGTACTTGTTGACCCTCTTTGCCTTGGAAGCCGTTGTCCATCAACCACTCACGCACGAACTCCTTGGAGAGTTGCTTTTGTGGCAGACCTGCTTCGAAGCGCTCCTCGTATCCCTCTGCGTAGAAGTAGCGGCTTGAATCAGGGGTGTGAACTTCGTCCATCAAGAGGATTTGGTCGCCGTGCTTACCAAACTCGTATTTGGTATCCACGAGGATAAGACCTTGTTTCGCAGCGATCTCTTGTCCACGGTTGAAGAGAGCAAGGGTATATTTCTCCAATTGCTCGTACTCTGCCTCTGGGATAAGTCCTTGAGCTATAATCTCTTCGCGAGAGATATCCTCATCGTGTGCACCGATCTCTGCCTTGGTAGTAGGAGTGATGATTGGGGTAGGGAACTTCTCGTTCTCGCGCATGCCTTCTGGGAGTTGTACGCCGCAGATCTCACGCACGCCGCTCTTATAAGCACGCCATGCAGAACCGCAGAGGTAACCACGCACGATCATCTCTACTGGATAGCCCTCGCAACGAATACCTACGGTTACCATAGGGTCAGGAGTAGCTTGCTTCCAGTTAGGAACGATGTCAGCTGTTGCATCGAGGAACTTAGCCGCGATTTGGTTGAGGATTTGGCCTTTGAATGGGATACCCTTAGGCAGAATCACATCAAAAGCAGAAATACGGTCAGTGGCTACCATAGCGAGACAGTCGTCACCGATGAAATATACATCACGCACTTTACCGTGGTACACATTGGTTTGACCAGGAAAGTTGAAATTAGTTGCTGTTAAAGCTTGCATATAACAAATATTGATTAATAACAAAAATTACTTATACTCATCCCATGATTGGATAGCGAGGTCGTTGACATCGACTGTGCAGAAAGCGTTGATGAACGCTGCAGCGAGGCGAGCGTTGGTGAGCAATGGCACATTGAGGTCAATAGCCGCACGACGAACATGGTAGCAAACATCGTTTTGTGGGTCGGTAACGATATCCTTTGGTACGCTGACTACGAACTCAATCACGCCTTCGCGCATGAGGTCGATAGCTTGTGGGGTGCCTTCCTCTGATGGTTGATAAACCGTAGTGTTAGGAATACCTGCCTCTGTGAGGAAATGGCTTGTACCCAAAGTAGCGTAGATATTGTAGCCCTTAGCGATGAGCTGACGAGCAGAGTCGAGCATCTGTGCTTTTTGCTTAGGTGCACCGATAGAGAGAAGAACATTCTTCTTAGGTACGCGCAAGCCCACAGAAAGCATAGAGGTCAAGAGGGCAGAGTTAGCGTCCTCGCCCAAGCAACCCACCTCACCCGTAGAGGTCATATCCACACCGATGACTGGGTCAGCCTTTTGCAGACGGTTGAAAGAGAACTGCGAAGCCTTAACACCCACGTAATCGAAGTCGAAGAAGTTCTTGCTTGGTTTCTCTACAGGGAGACCGAGCATGATGCGGGTAGCAATATCGATAAAGTTGATCTTCAATACTTTAGATACGAATGGGAACGAGCGTGAAGCACGGAGGTTACATTCGATTACCTTGATTTCGTTCTCGCGAGCGAGGTATTGGATATTGAATGGACCAGAGATGTGGAGCTCGCGTGCGATCTGACCAGAGATTTTCTTGATGCGGCGCACGGTCTCGACATAGAGTTTTTGTGCAGGGAACTGGATAGTAGCATCGCCTGAGTGTACACCTGCGAACTCTACGTGCTCGGAGATAGCGTATGCAATGATCTCTCCATCTTTAGCCACAGCGTCCATTTCAATCTCTTTGGTATTGAGCATGAACT
>JAZUCY010000015.1:0-23588 GCA_045639365.1 Paludibacteraceae bacterium | reverse complement strand
CTGCCGGGAAACTACACGACAGTAACGAGGTGGTAACGGGGTGGTAACGGTTACGATGGCTGGAGAGGTAAAGGAAACATAGAAAAATGCATAGAAAATAGATAAAAAAGAGTGTGTCTGCATTTTGACACACTCTCTTTTGTAGTACTAATGTTAGACTCGCTATATATGACCTACATCACTCGACTCTTGATATTAGCATGCGTGTAAACAGATATTAGAATTGCCACTTAACACCAACCAAGAAGTGAAGACCTTGTGATTGGTAACCGTAGAAAATATCGTTTTTTCGATTGAGATAATCATTTACCTGCGCATAAATAGCTAACCAGCGATTGATAGCGTACTGACCGCCAAGATTGAGAGATATAATAGGACGGAGTGTAGCTGATCGATAAGGTGCAATATATGCTTCACGGCTACCAGCAAAGTAGTTCTCTGAATAAATACTCCATTTGGTATCTATATGCGCTTCAAGGCGGGCATAAGCGTCCCATTTAGGGCGATTAAAAACACCTGTTGCTGATAGATAGAAATAGTAGTTACCATTTACATTCAGTTCTAGAATATCGCGGTAATGATAGTGTATGGAGGCTCCAATTTTCCATTGTTGTATCTGTTCTTGCCACAATTGATAGTCTGTTACATTTGCATTATTGTCCAATATGGCTTTCATGTTATATGCTATTGGATGGAATGCATAGCCTCCATATATATCGATAAGTAGTGTGCGCATAGGTAGTAACTTAAATCCAAACTGAGCGTCCACTGGCGTGTAGGCGCATGGTGTATTCCATGCCAGGCCTTGCGCTACGTTGAGATAGCGATTGTACCCTAAGTACTCCTCGAGTGAACCAACTCCATAATGTCCCGTTGCATTGGTATAAACATGGAAGATATTATTCATCATGTTCCACTCAAATTTCAAATTAGGTGATGGAGCAAAACTTATGTTCTCTATTTCGCTGTACATTTGCCCAGTACCTATATTCATATCCATATTTACACCTGCGTGCAGGTGGATATGTTTGCTGTTGTACTCATAGAATGGCTCTATGCGAAAGGCATGGCGAGTAGATGTTACCAGCGCACTGTCAAATGGCGTATAGAAATTGTTTTGTACGTATGCGCGAACACCTGCTTGGTGGGAATTGTTGGACCACCATAGATTGAGATGCGATTTCGCTTGGTGTTCCACTGCGTATGGTTCAGCGATGAATGCCGTATAGCCTGTTTGTATCAAATATTGTACGGGGCTATTATTTGTGGAACGAACGCCAATTTTGGCATTAGCATTCCATAACTTGCGCCAAGGAAACTGTGGCAGTGTATAAAGTTCGTTATTGCCTTCTATACCAAAATAGAAATCCGCTCCTGAGAAATGGCGGGTTACTTGCATACCTAATTTGGATTGAGAGAGTGCATCTTTGCCCCAATATGCATCGTGCTTGGCATAGAGGTTAAGTGACATCTTCTTTTGGTGGTCAATGCGATAACCGAATAAGAAATGCGTATTGCGATAACCGCCAGCTATATCTAAGATACCTCGCAACGGAGATTGAGGGGTAAATCGTGCCTCTGCTACTTGTAATGGATTGAGCGTGTGATGGATAGATAACGAATCAGAATAAGTGGAATAAATGACAGGAGTGAGTGGTACCTCACGCGTAAGGATATTGGGGCGCTGGTTTATCTTACCTGCACTCTGTATCACGGGTTGGAAATCTCGTTCCACTGTTACGATACGCTTGAGCGTAGTGTCGTTTTGAGCGGTGGCTAACGGGCAATTGATAAGAGACAATTGACCGATAGCAAAAAATAGTATAATGAATTTTCTCATAGTGTGTCCTCCTCTATTTCT
This sequence comes from Paludibacteraceae bacterium, assembly GCA_045639365.1. Taxonomy (GTDB): domain Bacteria; phylum Bacteroidota; class Bacteroidia; order Bacteroidales; family Paludibacteraceae; genus Colicola. The sequence continues at coordinate 21,727 of JAZUCY010000015.1, read as the reverse complement.
GTTGATAGTTGTTCGTTTTCAGTTTCCAATTGCTCTATCTCTTGCAGTTTGTCCGCGATGATAGTAGGAATGTCATCTTGTTGCTGATAGTTACTCTGCAAAGCCAAGAGATATTGTTTAGCTTGGAAAATATCGTTTCGTTGTACATTGATGTCCGACAGAAGGATGAGGCTTTTAGCGAGCCAATATTGTTGGGCTGTTTGCATTTGTGTGAAAGACATGATTTCCTCCTCTGCCATGTCTATTGATCCAAGGTGGAAGTAGGCATTTGCCAACTGGTATTTGGATTCTGCTCCCATTGGTGTTCTCACCTCTTTGGAGAGTGGGGTAAGATCCACTACAGCCAATCCGTATTGTTGGTTACTGAGGTATGCTTTAGCGCGATAATAGAGCGCTTCTTGACGAATATTGTCGCTGAGTTGTTCGTGCTCTAATAGTTGCGTTGCTGCAGTTATGATTGCTTCCACATCTCCCTCGTGCTGATTGCATCGTAAGATACCTAATTGTGCGGTAATACGCATAGTAGAAGATGATGCTACGCGCAGCATTTGTTGAAAATAAAATGCAGCCGTATGGTATTCCTCTTTGTCATACGCAATTTCTGCTACACGCATGCATGCTTCCTCCATGTACTGGTTACCATCAATGTCTGCCAATGCACTATATTGCTCCAACGCCTCATCGTATTGTCGCAGTTGGTAGAAACTATTGGCTGCGTAATATTGCGCCGTTAAGCAGTAGCGTCCACCAGGGCAAAATGAGGTGATGTATGTGGTCATACCAGCTGCTGCCTCTGCATAGTTGCCCATGATGTATTGCAATTCAGCGGTTACGTACACCAATGAGTCCTCTTGCGTGGAAGTGGACATGTTCAGTTTGTTGAGTGTTTTGGTATATGTCAGGTAATCATTGATGGTATTGGTTTCAACATATACTTGCTCCAATCCTTCGAGCGCAGCGTAAGCTTCTTCGCTACCAGCATATTTTTCGATTGTATTTTTGTATGCTTGGATAGCTTTGTCGTACTGTTTGAGGGTGCGATAGGTCATACCTAATTCAAGCGCTGATTTTGAAGCCTTGTTGCTGTTGGGGTATTTCCCTAAGATACGGGTGTACATCTTGATTGCTCCATCGTTTTGGTCAAGTTGCAGGTGAGCGCGCGCAATCTCATAGAGCGCATCATCTGCGTAATCTGAACGTGGGTAGCGTGAAGATAATTGTTCCATTTTTTGGATTTTCTCAGGGTAACGATGCAATAATCCGAGTGCATATCCTTGTTGGAATAGTGCATAGTCAGTGGCATAATTGGCTAACAGAGAGGCACGCTCGTAAGTAGCAATCGCATCGTCAAACTGACGACTACTGAAGAGGCAATCTCCCAATCGGTTGAGCGCATCCGTGTACATAGTGTTGGTGCTGTCTGCCTGTGATAGATATTGGCGGAAGACATATTCCGCTTGCTTGAGTAGTTGTTGGTTAAACAACGCGTATCCTTTTAGATAAAGAGCATGCACGTAATTGCTGGAGTACTTGGCATTGGGTTGTTTGGTGAAGGATTCTACATCCTCAATACAAGCAGGGTATTGCAGCATACGGTAACGGCTATCGGCACGTACAAAATACGCTTCAGTTTTGTAGTCGGATGATTTTTTCTCATTTTTGATTACCTGTGTCATCCACTGGTCGGCCTCCTTCATATTACCTCGTAAGAAGGCATCTATACCTAGTTGATAACGAAGATATTGCATAGTTTCTTGTAGTTTGGCATCGGGATGCTTGATACCAATCAAAGCATCGTATGCAGCTTTGTAGTTCTTGCTATTCATATACATATCCGCCATCAGCGCATAAATCTTTCCTGCGTATTTGGTGTTTGGATATTCTTGCAAGAATTCTTGGAAGGCAGTGATGTTTTCTCCAAGTGCTGAACCTTGAAGGTAGGTGATTTGCACATAGTTGTACATAGCCTCTTCTCGTACCTGACTATTGATGTTGAGTCGCATAGCTGCTGCGTATGACAACTTGGCCTTCTCTTCATCACCCACACGCAGGTAACTATGACCAAGGTGCAAGTAGGTACTTTCAGAAATAGAGTCCTTCAACTCTTTGACGGCTTTAAGATATTGGATAGCGTCTTGATATTTACCTTCCTTGTAGTTGGCGACGCCCAATAGGTAAACATCGTTGCGCAGTGGCTCACGCTCTTGTTCGATGGTTAGTGTGTGGTATGCTGTTAGATGTTCGATAGCATCCTGATAAGCACTATCTTGGTAGTGCAATTCACCCAACATGCGGTGCAACTCGTAGTTGTGTGGGTTGTCAGGAAAAGTATCTAATAACTGATTCGCTTGCGTATAGACATCATCCAATTTGCCTTGAGCATAGTCAATCTGAATAATATAATAAGGCACAATCTGTTGATAACCAGCCAAATTCTGCACTGCCATAAATTCAGCCAATGCATTTGGGAAGTCTTTCAAGCAATAGTAGCAATAACCTGCATAGTACCGTGCATGTGGTGTGTATAGCGAATAGGATTGTTTGAGGCGTAGGAGGCATGAAAGCGCTTTATCATAACTTTCTTGCTTCAGGAGGGTATATCCCCAATAGAAATGCAACATGGGTTGCGATTCACGTGAGAGATTTTTGCTATTCACTTTGGTAAAAGCTTTGATGGCTTGTTTATATTTCTCCTTTTCTACATGCAGAACACCTTCCATAAGATAGATTTCGTCACTATAAGGTGTGTATGGATACTGCTCAAGATAGGTCTTGAGCGTAGCAGGAGTGGTTTTTAAGCGGCCTTGAAACTGCTTTTGTACCTCTCGAAAGTCAGATTCATAGTCTTGTGCGTAGGCTACAGTAGTAGCAATGACGACACCTATGATATAGATTAGTAATCGTTTCATTCTATATGGTGTTCGAATAGTGTGGTTATTGTATGATTATTGTGTGGTGTATGTAGCCATCTTTAGGGCAAATTATCTTCTGCGGTTGCGTTTTTTGCGTTGCAAGTCGCGTTGGCGTTTGTTGTTGATGGCGCGAATCACTACTGCCACTACAACGAGTACTAATACAACGACGATGAAGATAACCAGTCCGCTACTCAAGTTATCTCCTTTAACGCGTGACCACATGGCCAACATATCCTCGGTTTGATCGCCACAATCGTGCATGAGAGCGCAGCGCTCAATGACTGTTTGGTCGGGATAGAATACGTGGTTGGCGTGGACAGAGTCTGCACCTTCGCCAAAGAAGTAGGTTAGGTTAGAAGTAGTCTCTACTTCTTCGTCATTAGCCCAATCCAATACTTCTGGTGATGCTATAACACTCACGTAGCCAATCTCCTCCATGTTGAGAATAGCATTCTCGGGCATACACATGTAGTTGATGAAGTAACTGGCTGCCTTGGTATTTTTAGCGTAGATAGGGATACACCAACCATCAAACCAGACGTTGCTACCCTCTTGTGGAACAAAGTATTCGAGGTCAACGCCCACTTCAGCTGCTTCATCAATGGCCCATTGTGCATCGCCAGACCAACTGAGGTTGAGCCATGCTTTGCCTTTGGTCATCTCTTCTTTACCAAAGTCCACTTCCCAACCTGCAATATTATTCTTCATGCTAGTGAGAAATGTCTCTACGCGTTGGATACGCTCCTCAGTCACATTAGCAACTAACTCGTCTCGGGTCACTTCGCCACGAGCAATCTCATCACGGTATGCGTAGAGTACCACTACAGAGTAGATGTCACGAAAAGCATCTTTCATGAATACTTTGCCCGTGAACTTAGGGTTTTGTAGCCCACCCAATGAGAGTATCTCCTCTTTGCTAACCAAGGTGGTGTTGTAGAGTATACCCGTGGTACCCCACATATAACCCACGGTGTAGTCAGCCACGCAAACGCTGCTATCTGGTGCCATTTGCTGGAATTTGTCCACCGCGAAAGGTGATACCAATTTAGTATAGTCTGGTGTATTTCCAAAATCTTTGTTAATAGGTTGCAGCAATTTATTGCGCAACATACGCTCAATGATATACTCAGAAGGGCAAATCACATCGTAGTCCTCTTGTCCAATCTCAATCTCAGTGAGCATGGACTCGTTGATGTCGAATGTCTGGTAGAGAACCTCTACTTGTTCGCCTGTCTGCTCATAATACCACGCAGGGAAGCCGTTGAGCACGTTCATATCCATATAGTCAGCCCAGTTATAGACTTTCAGCGTATGCTCACGGTCAGCAGCAAAAGCGTTAGATACTAATACACAAGGTAGCACCAAAGTGGCTACAGCAAAAAATAAGCGTTTCATTTCGTTTTGTTTTGTTGTTTATGGGTTCGTATATTCATTATTATCAGTAAGACCAATATGGTCAAGAATATCAACGAGAAAAGTGGGCGCAACTCAGGGGTCAAACCACCCTTGCGCGCATCGGCATAGATGAAAGTGGAGAGTGTTTCTAGACCACTACTACCTTTGGTGAAATAAGTGACGCCGAAGTCGTCGATACTGAGAGTTAGACTCAAGATAAATCCACTGATCATACCTGGCCAGAGTTCGGGCATCATTACTTTGCGAAGGGCTTGGAAAGGGGTGGCTCCCAAGTCTAAAGCAGCTTCGTAGATGTTTGGATTCATCTTCGTGAGACGTGGCATCACGCTCAATACTACGTATGGCGTACAGAATACCACGTGCGCTGCAATCACAGTACCCAGTCCGCGACTGATACCCAAAAATACGAATAGCAAGAACAAACTGATACCCGTCAAAATATCCGGGTTAATCATCGGAATACTATTCATAAAGGTGAGAATCTTGCGGTCACGATTGCGCATGTGGTAAATGCCAATAGCCGCCAATGTACCTAATACGGTAGATATTATAGCGGAAGAGAGCGCTATCACCACGGTAAAGAAAATGGCGCGGTAGAGGTTCGGGTCCACTTTCACTTGCGCCACAGCATCATAGCCCGTGAAGAGGTTCTCGTACAAGCCAAAAGTAAATCCTGTCCAGTTACCAAACACCTTGCTTTGGGTGAATGAGAATATGATAATCAGCAGGATAGGGGCATATAGTACTACTAACAAAAGCCACAGATAGGCTTGTGCCGCTATGCGCTCACCTAAACTACGGTGCTCTAATTTAAGTTTTTTATAATCTTTCATCTCCAAACTAAACTATCTATTAATATCCTCTTTATCGCCTCCGAAGAAACTAGTCAATCCAATGATTATCAACATAATCAATGACAAAGCAGCACCATAGTTCCACATTGCTATACCGCCTTCGCCGAAACAACGTTGAATCAGCGAACCGAACAATGTAACTTTGTTGTGTGTGAGCAACTCCGCAATGGCGAAGGTAGAAACGGTTGGCATAAAGACCATAACGATACCCGAATAAATACCTGGGACAGAGAGTGGGAGGGTGACTTTCAGGAATACCTGGTGGCGCTTGGCACCCAGGTCGTGTGCAGCCTCAATGAGACTGGTATCCATCTTCTGCAAGGTATTGTAGATAGGGTAAATCATAAATGGTAGGAAGTCATAGACCATACCAAACAGCAATGCTCCTTCACCCAATGGTAAACCGAACATTCGGAATAGTTCCACAGTCGCGATGGTACGCAGCAAGAAGTTTATCCACATGGGCAGAATGAACAGCATTGCCATCACCTGTGGTGTCTTGAAATCTGCCATCGCCATGATATAGGCAGCAGGATAACCTAATAATAGGCATATAATCGTGGTTATCAGTGCGATAGCCAACGAATAAATAAAGGTGTTAATGGCTTCAGACTTGGTGAAGAAACTTACGAAGTTCTGTATTGTGAAGTTTCCGCTGGCATCCGTGAAGGCATATACACCAATCAAAAGCAATGGTAAAATCACCAGACACAGCATAAACAGCGCGTAGGGCCATGCCCAAGTGCTACGTGACTGAAATACCATTCTTAATTTATTACTTTTCATCTTAGATCACTTTGTTGTTAGAAGTTAGATCGCTTCGCTGTCAGACCACTTCGTTGTTAGATTCTCGTATTTCTCAGCCCGAAGGGCGGTCTAACAGTGTTGCGGGGTCCCCGATGAACCTCGTGGGTTCATGGGGTGCTGTTAACGGTCACTCTTCTTTCAGCGCTGTAGGCGCGGTCTTCTTATACAATCGAATGTAACTTGGTGCCACGCGAATACCTACACGATCGCCATCGTCCCACACATCGTTGGTATCTACAAAGATGTCATCTCCGTCATCCGTGCGCACGGTCAAATGGTAATGGTCGCCCTTGTAGAGAATGAAATACACCTCGCCACAGAGGATACCATCTTCTTCATCGTCTTGCAGATTCACGCGGTTGAAGTCCACTTCTACTTCTACCTCCTCACCCACTTCGAAACGTTCTGCTACGCGCTCTGAGATATCCCATTCCTCGTCCAAGAAGCGAACACGGTTGTCTTCCAGTACTTCGCCATCGAAGCAGTTACACAGGCGCTCTTTCTTCATTACTTGAATATCCTCTGGTTTAACTAATAGTCCTACCTTAGTGTTAGGTTCAAAGGCGTGATAATCTTGAATCATCAACTCGTATCCGTTATCTGTTAGTACGGTCATCTCATAGTGTACACCCTTGAAGATACAACTTTGCACTTCGCCATGCAACTGCCAATTGTCTTCTTTTCCTTCTTGTAATAAACCTATGTATATATCCTCTGGACGCACGACTACATCCACCTCCTGATTCTCGCCGAATCCCTTGTCCACACATTCAAAATCGTTCTCGCAGAAATTCACTACGCCGTCCTTTACCATAGTGGCGTCTAAGATGTTACTTTCTCCGATAAAATCGGCAACAAAGCAGTTTTGTGGCTCGTTATAGACGTCCATAGGAGTACCAATCTGTTGGATTTTACCTTCGCTCATTACCACCACGCGGTCGCTCAAGGTGAGAGCTTCTTCTTGATCGTGGGTCACGTATATAAAGGTAATGCCCAACTTCTTGTGCATCTCGCGGAGCTCCATCTGCATGTCTTTGCGCATCTTGAGGTCGAGCGCAGCCAAAGGCTCATCCAATAGCAATACCTCTGGTTCATTGATGATGGCACGTGCAATAGCTACACGCTGTTGCTGACCTCCACTGAGACTATCCACATCGCGGTACTCATAGTCTGTCATACCAACGGTTTTGAGCGCCTGCTTCACTTTTTTCTCAATGACTTTCTTGTTCATCTTCTTGAGCTTTAGACCGAAAGCCACATTGTCAAATACGTTCAAATGGGGGAATAGCGCGTACTTCTGAAATACAGTGTTTACATCGCGCTGATGTGGAGGCATTGTGGTAACATCTTCGCCGTTGAGCAAGATGTCGCCTTCGCTGGCTACCTGAAAACCTGCGATACAACGCAACAGGGTAGTCTTGCCACAACCCGAAGGTCCTAAAATGGTTACGAACTCGCCTTTCTTAATCTGTAGGCTCACATCGTTCAAGGCGAATTTACCGTCCTCAAACTGCTTGGACACGTGGTTCACCTCAATGATAAAATCCGATTTTTGCATTTCTTTTTTCGCTATGGTACACTAAAGTGTAATACATAAAATTCGTTTTGGTCAATTTGGGCGCAAAGGTACAAAAAATATCGCACATACGCAAGCGCACGTGCAATAATTTTTTTGTATTTATTATGTCGCGTGAGGGTTAGTAGTTCTTCCTCTTAAGGTATGGAATGATGATTTTACCTATTTTAGGACTTTTGTACACGAATGAGCCGTGGTCTTCATTGGGCACGATGAGCATTTCGCCCTGTGGGATATACTCAGCAATCATGCGAGTGTGCGATTCGTCAATAAGGTCGAATTCACCGATGGTAATGAGGGCGGGACATTGGATAGTTTGCATGTCTTCCCACGTCATTTGTGGTTCAAATAGCATCATCTTCGTGAGTGGCGGAATAGAATCTTTAAGTAACTCTTTGCTAAATTCTGCCCAAAAGTCCGCTTTTACTCCTTCGGGGAAGATGTTGGCACCTGCGGTGATGATGAGTCCAGCTGTACCTGGGTGCAGAACTTCCATTTGCAGGGCGACATTGCCTCCATCACTCCAACCGAAAATGGCAGGGTGGTTGAGGTTCATTTTGTCGATGAATTCGGCTAAATCGTTAGCCATGTCAATGTAGTGGTATTCGCTGAGTGGGGCGTTGGCGCCTTGTCCTCGTGAATCGAGTGCGTAAACGAGATAGCCAGCAGAATCCAATTGATTGACCATTACAGATAGATGGTCATGTTCGCCTGAATTGCCATGTAATAGGATTACTGGTTTGTCATCTTCGTTGCCCTTAACTTGATATACAATATTCACGCCATTGACATCAATATTGTCGATTTCATCGTAGTTTTTCGAACGCAAACACGTCATATACAATAGCGCAATACTAATGAATAGAAGTGTGAGAGGATACTTTGTTTTTTGAATGTCTTGCATAAACGATGGGAGTAAAAAGATTATTTCTTAATTAGTTATTAGATTTTACGAATATCATTTACGACCTAACGATCGATTGCTATTTAAGAGAGCAAAAGTGCCCAACATTTTCATGTTAAGCACTTTCTTTTTCAGTACCGCGAGCGGGACTTCCTACGTAAGTCCCTGTGCGCCACTTGCAAAAGTAAAAACCCAAAAACGCATTCAAGCAAGCTTGTGTGCTTTTGAGTTTTCCCTTTCAGTACCGCGAGCGGGACTTGAACCCGCACAGCCATCACTGGCCAAAGGATTTTAAGTCCTTCGTGTCTACCGATTCCACCATCGCGGCTCAAAATCGGGTGCAAAGGTACAACAAAATTTGCATATACACAAGAAAAATAGCGAAAAGTTTGATTTTTTATGTGTTTTTTTGCGATGTAGGGAATATAGAGTACGTATGAGTGTGTGTGTTTCTTTCGATGTGAGTTGCTTAATAACTAAAGAATAACTAATGAATAACTAAAGAATCACTAAAGAATCACTAATGATTGACCGCTGCAATGAAAGGGATGGAATAATGTTGATTGGGTGTTCAATTGATGTGACGAATAAAAGGGGTGGGGAATGTGGGAAAGTGACAAAAGTAGGAAATGTGTACTTTTTTACTTCAAAAATACATTTTTTTTCAAAAAAATTTGCGTATGTGTAATTTTTGTTGTACCTTTGCACCCGATTTGAGAAAAATGGTACCTTGCCCGAGCGGTTAGGGATCGGTCTGCAAAACCGGGGACGGCGGTTCGAATCCGCCAGGTACCTCCAAAGAAGCCGCTTGAAAGAGCGGCTTTTTTTGGTGTTAAGGGACTATATTGGGCTCATAGAACTAATTGGGCTCATGAGTATTAATGGATAATAAGTACATGAAAGAGATAGAAGAAATAACGAGTCAAGAGTATAAGTACGGTTTCACAACGGATGTGGAGACCGAAGTGATTCCTGTGGGATTGAGCGAAGATGTCGTGCGGTTGATCTCGGCGAAAAAAAATGAGCCCGAATGGCTATTGGAGTTTCGTCTGAAAGCATACCGTAAATGGCTAACCATGCCACACCCAAACTGGGCACACCTTACGATACCAGAGATTGATTTTCAAGCAATTTCGTACTACGCAGCACCTAAAACACATACGGGCGATGAGAAGAAAGAAATCGATCCGGAACTAATGAAAACCTTTGATAAGCTGGGTATTCCACTAGAAGAACGTGCTGCCTTGGCAGGCAATATGGCGGTGGATGCAGTAATGGACTCGGTATCGGTAAAAACTACCTTCCGTGAGACATTGGCAGAGAAAGGAATCATCTTCTGCTCCATTTCGGAAGCTGTACAAGAATACCCCGAATTGGTGCAAAAATACCTAGGTTCGGTGGTGCCTGCAAGCGATAATTTCTATGCAGCGTTGAACTCGGCAGTGTTCTCAGATGGGTCGTTTGTATATATACCTAAAGGTGTTCGTTGTCCAATGGAACTCAGTACGTATTTCCGCATCAATGCAGGTAATACGGGACAGTTTGAACGCACCTTATTGGTGGCAGACGAGGGCGCATACCTAAGTTATCTAGAAGGTTGTACTGCGCCTATGCGTGATGAGAATCAATTGCACGCAGCTATCGTGGAGATTGTGGTACACAAAGATGCCGAAGTAAAATACTCTACCGTGCAAAACTGGTACCCCGGCGACAAAGAAGGCAAGGGTGGTATCTACAACTTTGTGACCAAGCGCGGAATAACGCATGAGAATGCTCGATTGAGTTGGACACAAGTAGAGACGGGATCAGCTATTACGTGGAAGTATCCGAGCTGTATATTGAAGGGCGATAATTCGAGTGCAGAGTTTTATTCGGTGGCTGTGACGAACAACTACCAGCAGGCTGATACGGGAACAAAGATGATTCATATCGGTAAGAACACGCGCTCGCGTATAATAAGTAAAGGTATATCGGCAGGAAAAAGTCAGAACGCCTATCGTGGATTGGTGCGTGTGATGCCTAATGCAGAGAACGTACGCAATTATAGTCAATGCGATAGTCTGCTCTTGGGCGACAAGTGCGGTGCACATACTTTCCCTACCATGCGCATACAGAATCCAACTGCGATTATCGAGCATGAAGCAACAACAAGCAAGATTAGCGAGGATCAACTATTCTATTGCCAACAACGTGGTATAGGTGTGGAGGATGCAGTAGGGTTGATTGTGAATGGTTATGCCAAAGAAGTGATGGATAAACTGCCAATGGAATTTGCAGTGGAGGCACAGAAACTATTGCAGGTGAGTCTGGAAGGATCCGTAGGATAAAAAATCTACAAGAAATATTTTATACATTGAAGACAAAACGATTATTTGGTATTTTTGCGACTTGCTTCATGTTTATGACAGCGACTGCTGCTACGTTATTTCCAAGTCGCACGGACTTTCGAGATGAGTCGATTTACTTCGTGATGACTACTCGTTTCTACAATGGTGATCCAGAGAACGACACCCAATGTTGGGATGCTCAGAACTACAACGTAGGTGACCCTGCTTGGCGTGGTGATTTCAAAGGCCTGATTGAGAAATTAGACTACATCAAAGCCCTCGGTTTTACCGCAGTATGGATTACTCCTATCGTAGAGAATGCTTCTGGTTATGACTATCACGGCTATCACGCTCGTAACTTCTCTAAAGTGGATCAACGCTATGAGAGTGAAGATGTGAAGTTCCAAGATCTGATTGATGCCGCTCACGCAAAAGGCATGAAAATCATCTTGGATATTGTGCTGAACCACACAGGTAACTTCGGTGAGGAAAACCTCTGCAAACTCTTTACCCGCGATTGGGAGGCTGACCAAAGTGATATTAATGCTTGTATGGTGCCTTATACCCAAAAGGATGGTGGTGTGTTGCCAGACAACTACAATAATCTCCCTGGTGGTCAACAATACGACAAGCGCCTTGCGCAGATGAAGAATACCGATGGGCAAAACCACGACAAAAACAACTACTGGCACCACTATGGTAACTTCAACTGGGATGATGATACCCGTTGGTGGGCACAAATCGCTGGTGACTGCGTGGACCTCAATACCGAGAATGCATACGTGGCTAACTACCTCGTGAAATGCTACGGCGAGTTTATCAAAATGGGTGTGGACGGTTTCCGTATTGATACGGGCGGTCACATATCTCGTTTGACTTTCAACAAGAACTTTGTTCCTCAGTTCTCTGCATTGGCAGAGCAACACAGAGCTGCACGTAATGGTGGCGACTTCTTTATGTTTGCTGAGGTGTGCTCACGTGATCGCAATGTAACCTACCGTGGTCAAGACCGTTTGAGCCCATACTTCTACACATGGACAGAGAAAAAGAACTACGCATGGGATAATAGCGAGACTTCTTGGAATAGCATAGTCGTTATGGAGGGTGGTAAGGGTAACCACACAAATGTAGCTTCTGTAGATCAACACGCTAAAGATTATGTAGGTCAATACAGCGATGGACGTACTTCGCAAAACGCATTGCTCAGTGGTAACACCTATCATACTCCTGATTATAGCCAATACTCTGGTTTAAGTGTGATAGATTTCCCTATGCACTGGAATTTCCGTACTGCTAATGAGGCTTGGAGTGTGAAGGGCAATGATCATTGCTACAACGATGCTACATGGAATGTGGTATATGTAGATTCTCACGACTACGCTCCTGATGGTGCACCAGAGGGTACACGTTTTGACCAAAGCGAAGACACCTGGGCTGAGAACTTGGCATTGATGTTTACTTTCCGTGGTATCCCTTGTGTATATTACGGTTCTGAGATTCAATTCAAGAAAGGTTGCGTGATTGACAAAGGTCCGAATATTGCATTGAAAGAGACAGGTCGTGCGTATTTTGGTGGATATATCAAGGGTGAGGCAGACGTGACCGACTTTGCGGAGTATAGCAATGCTACAGGCAATCTCGCCCAAACATTGAACCACCCATTGGCTTTGCATATCCAACGTTTGGCTAAGATTCGTATGGCAGTTCCTGCTTTGCGTAAAGGTCAATATGCTACCGATGGTTGTAGCGGTAGCTTTGCATTCAAACGTCGTTATACCGATGCTACTACCGACTCATACGCGCTTGTGACTATTTCTGGTGATGCTAAATTCAGCAATGTGCTCAATGGTACCTATACCGACTGCGTCACTGGCGAGAAAATAACTGTCACCAATGGTACACTTAAGGCTAACTGCTCTGGCAAAGGTAACCTCCGTGTGTATGTCTTGGATACAGAGAAGACTAAAGCGCCAGGTAAGATAGGCGTAGATGGCAAATATCTATATGGAACAAAGAACGCTGGTAGTTATCCTCAATGGGATGGTACACAAGAGGAGCTAGATGACCGCTTTGGCCAGGGTGACAATGGTGGTAATACCAACTGGGGCGAGCCTGTAGATCCTTGTGTAGAGAGCGTGAATGAACGTGCGGTATTCTTCCAAGCCACACAAGACTTTGGAACTTCAGCTGCGGTATATATGTGGATTAAGGGTACTAAAACGCATCTGTTAGGCGCATGGCCAGGACGGCGAGCTACTCACTTGGGTGGTGGCACCTTTAAGTTTGTGATTCCTGATGATGTAACCGGTGATGAGAGTCAATGGATGATTATTTGGAATAATAACGATGCGGGCAAGCAGACAGGGGACATGACTTTCACTATGCGTGGGCTATATAACATGAGTGGTTATCAAGGTCTTGTTACTAAACTATGCGTGGGTGGTGATACTGGTGAGATCCCTGTTAATCCGAAACCAGAGGATCCAGTACCAGCAGAGCTGTGCTTAAAATCGGCTGATGAGCGTGTGGTTTTCTTTGAAAAATCTAGCGATTTTGGTGGTAATATCAACTGCTATATTTGGTTTACTGATGGTAGTACGACCGAGATTTGTGGTGCATGGCCTGGTAAGGTAGCGACCCGTTTGTACGACAATGTGTATCGTTTCGAGATTCCTGCTACTGCGCCTGCAATCAATGATAAATGGATGATTATTTGGAACGATGGTTCTGGCAATCAAACAGCAGATTTGAAATATACCAATCAAGGTTTATACACGGGTAACAACAAAGGCAGTATCAGTTGTTCTTCACGCATTACTGCGCTTTGCGAAATGACAGACGTGGAGAATGTGGAGGAGGCTCAGTCGGTTGCTCGCAAAGTACTTGTTAACCAATCTCTGTACCTTGTGATGCCTAACGGCAATGTCTATGACATCTCTGGGCGACTAGTGCGTTAATAGAACGAGATTTACATAAAAGAAAACGCTGCGCAACTGCGCAGCGTTTCTTTGTTGCGGAGGGCGGGATCGAACCACCGACCTTCAGGTTATGAGCCTGACGAGCTACCACTGCTCTACTCCGCGATATATCACTTCTTATCGAAATGCGGTGCAAAGGTACAACAAAAATTGCACATACGCAAATTTTTTTAGAAAAAAATGCATTTTTTGGCGAAAAAATAGCGTATGGGCTGCAATTTGCGACCGTAGCTTCGGGGGAATGCGCTTCTGCGCAGGCGGCGTCCGAAGGTACAGTTGTGTCGCTAATTGAGAGGGCGAAGCCCGCACATGACCAAATATTTTTGCAATTTTTGGAAAAAAATATGATATTTTTATCTATTTTCTTGCGTATATGCGTTTTTTTTAGTAATTTTGCACCCTATTTTGTGCATGGGTATGCTGCGCGTGCGCGAAATGAGATTGTAGAATAAAATAATAACAATAAAACTAAATTAAAATTATGCAAAACAAAGGACTTGTTATTACCTTGGCAGTATGCTTGGCTTTGGTGAGTGCGTTCTATTTGTCATTCTCTGTAGTGACAAACCACTATGACAACAAAGCAGCAGAGTATGCTCAAGGTGATGATGCAAAAGAGTACCAATATTTGGACTCTATTGCTGGTGAGAAAGTGTGGTTTGGCTACACTTTGAAAGAGTGCCGTGAGAAAGAGATCAACCTTGGTCTTGACCTCAAGGGTGGTATGAACGTAACAATGGAGGTTTCTGTGCCTGAGATTATCCGCGCGTTGAGCGGTTACAACACCACAGAGAACTTCAACAACGCTATCACATTGGCACAAGAGAAACAAAAATCTTCGGGTGCAGATTTCTTAACCCTTTTCTTCGAATCATTCTACGAGATTGACCCTAATGCTCAATTGGCATCGGTATTCTCTACTTTCGAGCTCCGTGATAAGGTTAGCTTGACTTCTACTAATCAAGAGGTAGAGAACGTGGTTCGCGAAGAGGTACAAGGCGCTATCGATAACTCATTCAACGTGCTCCGCACTCGTATCGACCGCTTTGGTGTGGTTCAACCAAACATCCAAAAGCTCAGTCAAACTGGTCGTATCCTCATCGAGCTTCCAGGTATCAAAGAGCCAGAGCGCGTTCGTAAACTCCTCCAAGGTTCTGCTAACCTAGAGTTCTGGGAGACCTACGACTTGGCTGAGATTCTGCCACAACTCTCTCAAATCAACAACGAGTTTGCTGCTCAAAACGCAAGCACCGAGGCAGCTCAAGCTCAAACTACTCCTGCTGAAGAGGCAGCAAAAGCTGAGGCTACTGACGAACTTGATGCTTTGGTAGAGGCTGCTGATAGCTTGGCACAAACAGAGGCTGATCAAGAGGCTGCATACGAGGAGTATAAGAAGGCTAACCCATTGTTCGCTGCATTGCAACCATCTGTTAGCTCAGCAGGTCAACCATACCAAGGCCCTGTAGTAGGTACTGCTCACTATACCGACACCGCTAAGGTGATGGCTATGCTCAACTCTCAAGTGGCTAAGTCATTGCTCCCACGCGAGTTGCACTTGTGCTGGACTGTGAAAGCAATTGACGAGGCAGAGGCTTACTACCAACTTGTAGCCTTGAAGTCACAAACAAGTGGTCGTCCATCTCTCGAAGGTGACGTGATTACTGACGCTCGTGCTGACTTCGGTCAAACTTCTGCTTACGCTAATGTAAGTATGACCATGAACGCTGAGGGTGCTCGCGACTGGCAACGTATCACACGCGACAATATCGGTAAATCTATCGCTATCGTACTTGATGGCTATGTATATAGCTTCCCAACTGTACAAAATGAGATCGCAGGTGGTAGCTCACAAATTACTGGTAACTTCACCGTAGAAGAGGCTAAGGACTTGGCTAACACATTGAACTCTGGTAAGATGCCTGCTCCCGCACGTATCATCCAAGAGGACGTTGTGGGTCCATCACTCGGTCAAGAGGCTATCCACGATGGTCTTTGGAGCTTCGTGATTGGTTTTATCCTCATTCTCGTTTACATGATCATGTACTATGGCTTGACCGCAGGTTTGATTGCTGACTTTGCATTGCTCTGCAACGTATTCTTGCTCGCAGGTATCTTGTCATCTTTCTCTGCTGTATTGACCTTGCCTGGTATCGCTGGTATCGTGCTCACCATGGGTATGGCGGTGGATGCTAACGTACTTATCTACGAGCGTATCCGCGAGGAGCGTCGTGCAGGTAAGAACTTGCGCAAAGCTATCGAGGACGGTTTCAGCAACGCTATCTCTGCGATTATCGACTCTAACGTGACCTCATTCCTGACAGGTGCTATCTTGGCTATCTTCGGTACTGGTCCTATCAAGGGCTTCGCTGTTACCTATATGATTGGTATCATTTCTTCTTTCTTGACCGCTGTGTTCATCTGCCGTCTGTTGCTCGAGGCGTATGCTAAGAGAGAGAATGCTAAGGAGCTCAACTTCACCACTAAACTCATGCAAAACTTCTTGCAAAACACTGCTGCTAACTTCATTGGTGCGCGCAAGGTGACTTATATCGTATCTGGCGTATTGGTACTCGTAGGTATCTTGGGTGTGAACCCACATATCATGGGTAAACTCAACCTCGGTATTGACTTCTCTGGTGGTCGCAACTATATCGTTCGCTTCGCTGAGCCAGTTAATACTGAGGAGGTAAATGCTGCTTTGGACAATGTGTTCATGGCTGCTAAGGAGCAAGCAGGCGACGAGGAGACTTTCGCACTCAACGTGATCACTATCGGTGACGCTAACCAAGTACGTATCTCTACCAACTATCGTATCAGCGATAACTCTGAGACACTGGATGACGAGATCGAGGCATTGCTCTACGCTGGTTGCCAACAGTTCTTGCCAGAGGGTACAACACTGGACGAGTTCAAATCTACCGAGATTAACCCAGAGGTAGGTATCATGCAATCACAAAAGGTAGGTCCTGCTATCGCTGATGATATTACCCAATCTGCTGTTTGGGCTGTGTTGGCTGCATTGCTGGGTATCTTCCTCTACGTGTTGGCGCGTTTCCGCAACTTCGCATTCTCTGTAGGTGCGTTGACTGGTTTGGCGCACAACACCATTATCGTTTTGGGTGCATACGCGCTTCTGTGGAAGGTGATGCCATTCTCTATGGAGATTGACCAAGCGTTTATCGCTGCTATCTTGACCGTTATCGGTTACTCTATCAACGATACCGTGGTTATCTTCGACCGTGTACGTGAATATACAGGTTTGTATCCAAAACGCGACCGCAAGCAAAACATCAACGACGCGTTGAATCACACCCTCAGTCGTACCTTCTCTACTTCGATGTCAACCCTCGTAGTATTGATTGCTATCTTCTGCTTCGGTGGTGAGACTATCCGCGGTTTCGTATTCGCATTGCTCATCGGTGTAGTTGTAGGTACCTACTCTTCACTCTGCGTCGCTACTCCTCTTGCATTTGATATTCAAGAGGCTATGGATCGTCGCAAAGCTAAAAAAGCTGCGTTGAAATAATATCGTGCGCGCATGTATGCGTACGCACGCAGATGAATAATTAAGGTACTGCCCGGCATACGTCGGGCAGTATCTCGATAAAACATTAAACTCTAAACTCTAAACACTCAACTAACATGAAGAATGATTTTTTGAAATTTGCCGTCTCTAACGGTATGAACTCGATGCACGTAGAGAACGCTATGAACGCTTCTGCCAGTTATATTAGTCCTTCCATTTTGGAGGAACGCCAACTCAATGTGACGCAGATGGATGTGTTCTCTCGCTTGATGATGGACCGTATCATTTTCCTCGGCACAGAGGTGAATGACTATACTGCCAATGTGATTCAAGCGCAGTTGCTTTATCTCGACTCTGTGGACTCTGACCGCGATATTAGTATCTACCTTAATACACCTGGCGGTTCTGTATATGCTGGCTTGGGCATTTATGATACGATGCAGTTTGTCCGTTCGCGTGTAGCCACTATCTGTACGGGTATGGCGGCTAGTATGGGTGCTGTATTGTTGGTGGCTGGCGAGAAAGGTATGCGTGCTGCTTTGCCTCATAGCCGTGTGATGATTCACCAACCATTGGGTGGTATCCAAGGGCAAGCATCGGATATTGAGATCACGGCACGTGAGATTCTCAAACTCAAAGACGAACTCTATCAGATTATCTCTGACCACTCTGGTCAGACGATGGAGAAGATTCGCCAAGATGCAGACCGCGATTATTGGATGACTGCTGAGGAGGCACTCCAGTATGGTATGATTGACAAGGTGTATCGTCGCGAGAATAAGTAACGAATATGGCTAAGAAGAAAGAACAATGTTCGTTTTGCGGTCGCGAGATGCCGCACATGTTTCGCGGTGATGATGGAAGCCTAATCTGCCACGATTGTATTGAGGCGGGACATAAGATGATCCGCGAGATGAAGCAGTATGCGGAAACGGAGAACGATGTCAAAGGGTTAGACTTGAACTCGCTTCCAAAACCTGCGGAGATAAAGGCGTTTCTTGACCAATATGTGATTGGTCAAGACGATGCCAAACGCTATTTGTCAGTGGCTGTATATAATCACTATAAGCGTGTCCTTCAACCTCGCGAAGAGGGTGGGGTGGAGATTGAGAAGAGCAATATTATCCTTGTCGGTTCCACTGGTACGGGTAAGACACTCCTTGCTCGCACAATAGCCAAACTGCTCAAAGTACCTTTCACCATTGTGGACGCTACTGTTCTCACCGAAGCTGGTTATGTGGGCGAAGATGTGGAGAGCCTGCTCACACGTCTCTTGCAGGAGTCGGATTACAATGTCAAGAAAGCCGAGAAAGGTATAGTGTTTATCGATGAAATCGATAAGATTGCTCGCAAGTCCGACAACCCATCTATCACCCGCGACGTTTCGGGTGAAGGTGTGCAACAGGGTTTGCTGAAACTGCTTGAAGGGTCGGTAGTGAATGTGCCACCTCAAGGTGGTCGCAAGCACCCTGAGCAGGAGTTTATCCACGTCAATACACAGAATATCCTCTTTATATGTGGTGGAGCTTTTGACGGCATTGAGCGCAAGATTGCGCAACGCATGAATACTCAAGTAGTAGGCTTCGATGCTACTAAGAAGACGCAAGCCATTGACAAGAGTGACCTCTTGCAATACATTGCGCCACAGGACTTAAAGTCGTTTGGCTTGATACCTGAGATTATTGGTCGTTTGCCTGTGCTCACCTATCTCAAACCATTGGATAAAGCAGCTTTGCGCAATATCTTGACGGAGCCTAATAATGCGTTGGTGAAGCAATATCAGAAGCTCTTGTCGATGGATGGCATAGCCCTCACGTTTGCGCCAGATATGCTTGATTATATCGTGGATAAAGCGGTTGAGTATAAGTTGGGTGCGCGTGGTTTGCGCGGACTGATGGAGACGGTGATGATCGATGTCATGTACGACTTACCTTCGTCTAAGGGGCTAACGCAGACCTATGAAGTCACCAAGGACTATGCGCAGCAACGAATTGAAAAGGCTAATATCAATCAACTCTCTTTAAGTGTAGAATAAAATCAACACAATAAACATGAAAAAAGTACTAATTATGATGACATTGGTGGCTACTCTCGTGGGTTGCTGTGCCAAAAAACCACACTATGAGAGTGTGGACGAGTATCCTGTGAAACAGGGTTCGCTCAATGAGATGACCTATTCACCCGAACAAACTACTTTCTCTGTATGGAGTCCTAATGCAGATACTGTGTATTTGAATATCTATGCGGATGCTACTACTATAGAGCCTCTGCAAAAACTCACCATGTGCCGTCAGAAAGATGGTAGTTGGACCAAGACCGTTAAGGGTGACCTCTGTGGTCAGTTCTATACTTTCCTAATTGTAGAGCCTACTTCTCGTTGGACACTCCACGAGACGCCAGGTATTTTTGCTAAAGCAGTGGGTGTAAATGGTCGCCGTGCTGCGATTATCGACCTTGCTGCTACCAATCCAGAGGGTTGGGCAGAAGATGTACGTCCTGCTTTTGCGGGTGCTAAGGATGCTATCGTCTATGAGATGCACCACCGCGATATGACTATCCATGCTACATCAGGTGTGCAAAACAAAGGCAAGTTCCTCGCTTGGACCGAGCATGGCACCAAGACGGCTGAGGGCCTCTCTACGGGTATTGACCACCTCATCGAGTTGGGCGTGACACACGTACAAATCCTTCCTTCCTATGACTATGGATCTGTGGATGAGACTCGCCTAAGCGACAATCGCTATAACTGGGGTTATGACCCAGTCAACTACAATGTACCTGATGGTGGCTATAGCACCAATCCATACGACCCTGCTACCCGTATCCGCGAGATGAAGCAGATGATTCAGGCGTTGCATAAGGCAGGCATCCGTGTTATCTTAGACGTGGTGTATAACCATACTTTCAATGTGGAGAACAGCAACTTCACCCAGACTTGTCCTGACTATTTCTATCGTCTTCACGAGAATGGCGACTTGGGTAACGCTTCTGGTTGTGGCAACGAGACTGCCAGTGAGCGTGCTATGATGCGCAAGTTTATCGTAGAGTCTTGTCGCTACTGGATTGAGGAGTATCACATGGACGGCTTCCGCTTCGACCTTATGGGTATCCATGATGTGGAGACCATGAACCAAGTGCGCGCTATGATGGATAGCATCGACCCATCGCTCTTGCTCTATGGTGAGGGGTGGGCTGCGGGTGGTCCACTCTATAAGGGCGACTCTTTGGCGATGAAGGCCAACATGCATAAGTTGCCTAATATCGGTGCTTTCTGCGATGATATGCGCGATGCGCTGCGTGGTCCTTTCTCCGATAACAACCGCGGTGCTTTCCTCATTGGCGAGAAAGGTCACGAAGAGAGTATTAAGTTCGGTTTGGTAGGCTGTATCGCACACCCAGAGGTGGATATGACTAAGGTCAACTACTCTAAAGAAGCATGGACTGCTCAACCTACCCAATGTATCAGCTATGTATCTTGCCACGATGATATGATGCTCACTGACCGCCTCAAAGCCAATAAGAAGCTGCGTGCAGGCGAGTTGCAACGCCTCAGCAAGTTGGCACAAACTGCCGTGTTGACCTCACAAGGTATGCCATTCCTCTGGTGTGGTGAGGAGATTGCGCGCGATAAGAAAGGTGTGCACAACTCTTATTGCAGTCCTGACGAGATCAATGCTATTGACTGGTCTTTGAAGGCAAATAACCTCGACCTCTTCCGCTATTATCAAGGTCTGATTGCACTGCGCAAGGCGCACCCTGCTTTCCGTATGGGAGATGCAGAGTTAGTGCGCCAGCATGTGCATTTCTTGCCTGTAGCCGAGGGTGTGGTGGCATATCAGTTGAATGGTGAGGCAGTAGGCGATAGTTGGAAGACGATAGTTGTGGTACTGAATGGTCAGGAGAAAGCTGCTAAGGTAGCATTGCCAGAGGGCGAGTTCCACTATGCATGTGTGGACGGCAAGTGCCCTGCTGACTGCGATGCGACCGTTTCTGGTACTATCCGCGTGGCTCCTCAGTCAGCTGCTATTTTGTACCAATAATAAGCTTTTAGGTTATAAGTAAATGTATTTTATCCCCTTGTGTCCAATGAATGGCGCAAGGGGATTTTTTAGTTTTTCTGCTATCGTAACCGTTACCACTCCGTTACCACTTCATTACCATACGATACTTTCCTAATAGTTTCACCGACATTGTGCCAACCTTTCCCCTTCTTTTTATTTTATCCTTATTTTGTGATTTGTGGTAAACGTTCTTTTCTCTATAGAAAATGAACAAAAGTTTGTACAATTCAGAAAATTGTAGTACTTTTGCAAACGGAATGAGAAAGGTGAGCGCATATATAATCCAACAAGCATGCAGAATGTTCTGTGTGCTGGGTGTGCTGTGTGGTCTCTGTTCGTGCGGATGGAAAGGGGCTAAGGAGG
>JAZUCY010000014.1:0-15550 GCA_045639365.1 Paludibacteraceae bacterium | reverse complement strand
TAAGGCACAAGAACTCACAGCAGCATTTGCTAAGCAAGAGGGTCGTCAACCTCGTATCATGATTGCTAAGATGGGTCAAGACGGTCACGACCGTGGTGCTAAGGTGGTAGCTACTGGCTACGCTGACTGCGGTTTCGACGTAGATATGGGTCCATTGTTCCAAACTCCTGCTGAGGCAGCTAAACAAGCAGTTGAGAACGATGTTCACGTACTCGGTGTATCTTCACTCGCAGCGGGTCACAAGACTTTGGTTCCTCAAGTTATCGAGGAGCTCAAGAAACTTGGTCGCGAGGATATCATGGTTATCGCTGGTGGTGTTATCCCAGCACAAGACTATGAGTACCTCTATAAGGCAGGTGTAGCTGCTATCTTCGGTCCTGGTTCTCCAGTGGCTAAATCAGCTTGCACTATCATGGAGCTTTTGATGGCTGAATAATCGCTGATTAACATAAAAAAAGAGCCGAGAATGCTTCTCGGCTCTTTCTTAAAAAATCTGTTTGACTAATATGAGAAAATTAACTGTATTTTTAATGCTTGTGTTTGTCACCATGGCGATGGCACAAGTGACAACTATCCCCAGTATTATCCAAAAGGGATATGATGGTGAAGTAACAATTATCTTTAATCCTAATGAAGGCAATGGTGGCATGGTAGGTGCTACGCAATGTTATGCACATACGGGTGTGACATACGATGGTACATCATGGCAAAAAGCACCTACATGGCGTGGTGGCGAAGAAAAATATAAGATGACCCAAAACGCAGATGGTAATTGGGAATTGAAAATCACTCCTAATATCAATGAGTATTATGGAGCAATGACTATAACGACTAGTCGTCAGCCTGGACCAGATGGCAAACCTGTGATTGTAAAGGATACCGTCATGCACGATGTAACTCAATTGTGCTTTGTGTTTAATGATGGCCCTGGTGGTGAAAAAGAAGGTAAAGCTGCTGGAAATACAGATATCTTTGTGGATTTGGTAGAGCCAGGATTGGCAGCTATCTTTGCCAATACAATACCAGAGATTTCACAAGTAAATGATGTGGTTTCTATTCATGGTGTGGCTACAGAGGTTGCTCAATTATCACTGACGATTAATGGAGAGGTGGTATCTACAGCAGAGGCTAAAGAACTCACGTACGATTATACTATTCCTGCTGAGGGAGACTATACATTCACTTTCTCTGCAACCAAGGGAGAGGAAACAAAGACCGTTTCAGAGCAAACATGCGTAGTGTCTGCGCCTGTGCATCAAGCACGTCCTGAAGGTGTGGATATGGGTATCTACTACCATTCACCTGCTGAGGGTGAGACATTGGGCTCTGTGACACTGAGTACCTACGCTGCCAGCAAGACCGCTGCAGCTAAGCATGTCTTTGTGGTAGGTGACTTCAACAACTGGGCTATTTCTAATCAATACCAAATGAAGCAAGACGGAAATTACTTCTGGTTAGAAATAAGTGGATTGGAAACAAAAAAAGAGTATGCCTTCCAATACGTAGTGGTACGTGCGGATGGTATCATAAAGAAAATTTCAGATTTGTATTCAGAAAAGGTATTGCACCCAGATGATCAATACGAGCCTAAAACAGTTAATCCTGACCTGATGGATTATCCAAAGGGTGGAGAAGGATATGTGTCTGTACTTCAAATTGATAAACCAGAATTTGAGTGGTCTGAGGCTACACTGAATTTCAAACGTCCAAATAAGAATAACCTGATTATTTATGAACTTTGGGTATATGATTATACTCCAGAGCGTTCGATACCTGCATTGATGGAGCGTTTGGATTATATAGAAGATCTCGGTGTGAACGCCATAGAGTTGATGCCTGTTACAGAGTTTGATGGTAACTATAACTGGGGTTATTCACCTAACCACTATTTTGCGTTGGATAAAGCGTATGGTACACCAGAACAGTTGAAAACATTCGTTGATGAATGTCATAAACGCGGCATAGCAGTTATCTTGGATATGGTATTCAACCACGCAACAGGTCTCAACCCAATGAATAAGCTCTATCCTTACGGAACAGAGTTGGCACACAACCCATGGTTCAATGTCAATGCACCTCATAGTGACAATGTATATGAAGACTGGAACCACGACTTCGCACCTACTAAGACAATGTTCACGCGCGCGCTGCAATATTGGTTGACTGAGTATAAGGTAGATGGCTACCGTATGGACTTGAGCCATGGTCTCTGTGGTACAACCAATAATGCGATGACCCATATTGCTGATTACTACAACAATGGCGTGAAAGCGGTTTCCGAAGATGCTTATTTTATCCTTGAGCACTGGGGCGCTAATATGGGCTCTGACCGCCCAAAATTGGTGAGCCAAGGTATGATGTGCTGGGAGAACTCTACGAATGCGTATTGTCAAACAACCATGGGTTGGCTTTCTCAGGATGGTTTCAATAATGCCAATAAGGATGGCTATGTTAGCTATTGCGAGAGCCACGACGAGGAGCGTATGCAGTATAAAGCTAAGATGTGGGGCAATGGCGACTTGAAGACAAATGTCACTGCTCGATTGAACCGAGTGCCTGTGAACGTGGCATTCAACGTGCTACTCAATGGTCCTCACATGCTTTGGCAGTTTGAGGAGATCGGTTACGATTTCTCTATCAACTCCAGCTACGATGACCCTGATGGCACATCTGAGGACAATCGTTGTGCCAAGAAACCTCGTCCAGAGGAGTTGGGCTATTTCGATGACCTTGTTCGTATGGAGCAATATACCAAGGTGGCACAAACGATCCACTTGCGCACCAAGTTGTTGCCTAATGTCTTTGAGAGCAATCCTACCCAAGCTAATATCAACGGCGGACGTGCTTTGCGTACCGTACAATGGGGCAAGGATGTGTTCATTGCTGGTAACTTCAGTGTTATGGAGAACCAAACAGTAACTATTCCTGAGGGTACATGGTATAATTATTTCAAACAAGAACAACAAACAGCAACCTCTCTCACGCTTGCTCCAGGTGAGTTGCTGATATTGACAAGCACACAAGTGGAATTGCCAAAGGTAGGTTTGGATGCAACTACTGGTCTTGATGACATAATCAACAATGCTATTCAACCTGTACCTCCATATAATGTGTACGTCTATAATATCAACGGACAACTGATGAACCAACAAACAAACGCTATGTTTGTTGATCTAACAGGTTTGAATGCAGGTCTCTATATCGTACAATACGAGAAGAACGGACAATACGTTGCTAAGAAAGTGATTCGCTAACGATTCACTGCTTTGACTCGATAGCCTGCGGCTTTGAGTTGGGCAAGAAGCCCATCTTCACCGCCTAAATAAATGGCATTGAGCGTGATAAACGCCTTACCTTCACGGAGGTAGGGCGTTAATCTTTTTACCCATTGTTTGTTGCGAAGGCTATATACTTTGTAGTCAGAGAATGAGAGCGATGTCTGATTGTCAGGCGATTTGACGAAATACGCCATATCGGTCAAACGACCATATTTGTACATATCCAATAATGTGCGTTCAAAGCGTACTTCTTTCTCTGGTGATTCCACCACTTTCAGCAGTTCTTCGCATTGCCAATGAAAGGGTTCGCGGTCGAAAAGCATATACATGGTTTCGCCAATATCATCTAATCCGTATATTGGAATATCATTTTGTGCAGCTACTTTCTCGAAGAAAGTTTCCATTGATCGATCTTCGTCGTAGTTGAGCCACTTTTTCATGAGTTCGTTGCGATACATTTCGGTGAGGTACGATGGCTTCATTCTGCCCAACTTGTCTAATCCCATACCAAGATTGATGTGCAGGGCTTCATCTATTTCTTGGTATTGTTCTTTGGTATAGAAATTGCTCAGTCTCACGGAGTCGGGTAGGAGAGCGGCTTGTCGTAGTGCGCTCAGTGCTTCGTAGTCTTGCATGGCAAATTCAGTAATGACTTTGTTACATTCGGCATAGCATTTGAATGCATTTGGAATAGTGTCAATAAAAGTCATATCAACCATGCGGTTGGTTGCCAAAATATAGGACGGTGCAGCTGCTGAATTACCAGAAACGCGGTAGATTACTTGGGCGTTAGTTACCTCAAAAGAGGAGAGCCAAAGGGTAAGAACAATGAGTAAAGTACGATATTTTTTCATAAAATGTATGCTATATTCATTAAATTTTGCTGCAAAGGTACAGAAAATTTTGCAGATATACAATATTTTCTCTACCTTTGCAAACCAAATGAGAAAAATTATTGTATATATGAATGCTTTTAGACCGATACAACTATTGATATTGCTGCCCGTATTTCTTATCTTTATGGGCTGTCGTACGCAACAACTATCCCAATCGCCTTATCGCCCGATTGCCCCATCGCCTGACACAACTGTTCTTCCCACTTTTCCTGCTCAGGTACTCTATGTGCTTGGAGCACAATGGGAGACGGACACGCTTTTGCAACAAGAGCAGACTATTGCCGACTATATTGAGCAGGAGCTCATTCGTCTCTATCCCGAAAAAGCTTATCGTGGTTATGTCGCACGTTTGTGTTCGGTAGCTGATCGTTTGCTTACTGATGCCCAACAACGTCCTACACTCTTTGTGCCGAAAAGACAAGAAATATCCTTCGCTCCTTCTCCCATATCCAATAGCCAATTGCCAATTTCCAATTTTCCTTCTCATAGTGGCAGCATTTTGGGAAGTATTGGTCATATCTCCCTTGACTCTTTATCGCTTATTGAAGAATTGCAACTCTTGGAGTTTACTCCGCAGGAGCAGGCTGAGTGGGAGTGTTTGCAATCGCTGGTGGATAGTGAACAACCGCTCACGCGAGAGTCGTTTGATACGCTCAATATATCTGCTTTTGAGGAGGAAAATATCTTGCTCACTTTGTTGCTATGGCGTGGACCGCGTTTGTTTTATCGTGTGATGCAGAGTAAGGCGCGTGCCGAGAAGTTAGCGTATTATTATTACGGTGAAGCAACGAATAATGGCCGTCCTGGCGATGCGTTTAAGCATATCTATGTGAATGTATTATTGCGTACATACGTGGGCGAGTGGATTTCGCACGCAATTATGGACGTATTTTGGGAATGGAAGAGTCCTAATGCTCCGTGTGATTATTATATGGATATGCACAATAATATCATTGGTCGTAATACCCGCTATCAAGATTTTACGGAAACTGCTGCGCAGTGTTCCGATACGCGTTATTGGCTGCAATGGGCAGAGAATGTACAACATTTTGTGCAGGATTCCGTGAATGGTCATCGCCAAGGTTGGGACAAAGAGACACCAATTTTCGTTGTAGAACCCGCTGCCAAACAAGTCAGTTCAGAGCAATATATCTACTGGAATAAGTAACACCCTACACTCTACACCCTACACTCTACACCTTACCCTATCAGTTACGGGTTCATAACGGGTTCATAACGGGTTCTTGACGGGTTAATAAGGGGGACATTGTAATCACATCCGTATCATATTCAGAACCAGAATCTCAAAAGTCCGCGGAAAAGAATTTAGCCATACTACAAATCATCACTTATCACTCATAGTTCATACTTAACCAAATTCATTCTCCCTGAAAATCAATGTCCAATTCTTGGATATGCAGAACGGCGGAACTGACGTTTGTCTCTTTTATCTATTTTCTATGCCTTTTTCTATGTTTCCTTTACCTCTTCAGCCATCGTAACCGTTACCATCCCGTTACCACCTCGTTACTGTCGTGTAGTTTCCTGACAGATTGACCACAGTTTTGCAAAAGTGAATGTTTACAACCAAAACTGAAATGGGTTACGGTCTAATGACCGCTCCCACCGCCACTTCCGCCACGTGTAGTTTTCGTTTATTCCCGCTTGTAGTATTTTTTTGAAAAAAGTTTTCGCGTGCCAAATAATTAGTCTGATGAATACGATTTAGCTCATATCTAGGTATAAGAAAGGGGAAGGAAACGGCAATCTTAATAAACTACACATTAGTGTAGAGTGTAAAGTGTAGAGGTAAGAAAAATCTCCACTTATGTATAGGACACAAGTGGAGACTCTATAAACAAAATATGGAAACCCTATTTCCTCTCCAAATACTTCTGCGCGAAGGAGCAGATAGGAATGATAGTGTACCGATGCTCGGCAGCCCATCTAACGGCTGCCTGCATCAGCAAAGAACCTATTCCCCTGCCACTCTCGTAGGCGTATGTATGCAGAATAGACATCTCTCTATCTGCTAAACTAAATTCGATCTTACCTACCGTCTTGCCTTCTTCCATGGCAAGGATAGTAGTGTCTTGATAAACGATTTCAATCATAATGGTGTAAAGTGTAAGGTGTAAAGTGTAAAGGCGAGGGATTAGTTCTCAAACTGCAATTCGCCATTGCGTAGGGTAACAATAACAGGTTTCGATTGATCCACTTTGCCTGCAATAATACTCTTGCTCAGTTCGTTCAGCACCAATCGTTGCAACGCACGCTTCACAGGGCGAGCACCAAACTGCGGATCAAAGCCCTCCTGAGCAATATAGTCTGTCGCATCGTCTGTCACACGCAAGTCAATGCCACTATTCAGTAACATCTTATGTACACTTGTGATCTGCATCTCCACAATGTCACGAATCTGCGCCTCGTTGAGCGGAGTGAACATAATCGTCTCGTCAATACGGTTCAAGAACTCAGGGCGAACAGTCTGACGCAATAGCTCCATCACTTGCTCGCTAGTTTGCTCGTGCGAGATGCCTTTCTCCTCGTTGTCACGAATGAGTTGGCTGCCGAGGTTGGAGGTGAAGATAATCAGTGTGTTCTTAAAATTCACCGTACGACCTTTATTGTCGGTCAAACGACCATCGTCCAAGACTTGCAACAGTACATTGAACACATCAGGGTGCGCCTTCTCAATCTCATCAAAGAGCACCACACTATAGGGCTTACGGCGAATGGCTTCAGTCAATTGTCCGCCCTCATCATACCCTACATATCCCGGAGGCGCACCAATCAATCTTGTGGCAGCAAACTTCTCCTGATACTCCGACATGTCAATGCGGGTCATCATATTCTCATCATCAAACAAGTAGTCAGCCAATGCCTTTGCTAACTCCGTCTTACCCACACCCGTCGTACCCAAGAAGATAAACGAGCCAATCGGACGCTTAGGGTCTTGCAATCCTGCACGCGAGCGGCGGATAGCATCACTAACAGCCTGAATAGCTTCATCTTGACCCACTACGCGGCGGTGTAGTTCCTCTTCCAAATGCAGCAGTTTGTCGCGCTCCGATTGCATCATCTTTGTTACAGGAATACCTGTCCAACGTGCTACAATCTCGGCTATATCATCTTCATCTACTTCTTCTTTGATGAGGCTATCGCCTTGCATGGCATGTAGCGCCTCTTGTGCTGCTTTGATGTTGGCTTCGGCTTGTTGTAGGCGACCATAACGGATCTCAGCCACTTTACCATAGTTGCCTTCGCGCTCAGCGATCTCCGCCTCGCGTTTCATTTGCTCGATATTGGCTTTCTCGTTCTGAATAGTAGCGATATAACCCTTCTCTTTCTCCCAACGTGCGTTCATCTCGTTAGCCTCGGCTTGCAACGTATTGAGTTGCTCCTCAATAGAAGCGAGTTTGGCTTTATCGTGCTCGCGCTTGATAGCCTCACGCTCAATCTGCAATTGCATAATCTGGCGATTGAGGATATCCAATTCTTCAGGCTTAGAATCCACTTCTAAACGCAATTTAGCAGCTGCTTCATCCACCAAGTCTATGGCTTTATCGGGTAGAAAACGGTCTGTGATATAGCGCGTGGATAGGGTCACTGCTGCAATAAGAGCATCATCCTTGATACGTACTTTATGGTGTGTCTCGTAACGCTCTTTT
Source organism: Paludibacteraceae bacterium (assembly GCA_045639365.1). GTDB lineage: Bacteria > Bacteroidota > Bacteroidia > Bacteroidales > Paludibacteraceae > Colicola. Next base: position 7,705 of record JAZUCY010000014.1, on the reverse strand, counting down.
AGTCCGCGCAAAATAGAGATTGTAGCCGCCTCGTCGGGTTCGTCCACCATCACCATCTGGAAACGGCGTTCGAGGGCTTTGTCGGTCTCGAAGTACTTTTGGTACTCGTCCAATGTAGTAGCACCCACAGCACGCAACTCGCCGCGTGCAAGGGCTGGTTTAAGGATATTCGCTGCGTCCATTGCACCCGAACTCTTACCTGCGCCCACGAGCGTGTGTATCTCATCAATAAAAAGGATAATCTCGCCTGCGGCATTGGTGACTTCGGTGATAACGCCTTTGAGACGCTCCTCGAACTCGCCTTGGTACTTGGCGCCTGCTATGAGGGCACCCATATCGAGGGAGTAGATCTGTTTGCGTTTGAGGTTCTCAGGCACATCGCCACGAATAATGCGGTGGGCAAGACCTTCTACGATAGCGGTCTTACCCACACCGGGTTCACCGATGAGGATAGGGTTGTTCTTCGTGCGACGAGAGAGGATTTGCAGTACGCGACGGATCTCGTCGTCGCGACCAATCACAGGGTCCAGTTTGCCCTGCTGAGCGCGTTCGCATAGGTTAATGGCGAAACGTTTTAGGTGTTCGGTTTGGTTGTTCGTATTCATAGTCTTTTCAGTTTTAATTCGTTGTTATTACTAAGGTTTATAAAGTAATTACTATGCATATCACAAATCTTGTACCAAATCCCTAAAAACAACAATCCGCCTGTCAATTTGGCAGACGGATATTATACTCCTATTTTCTCATAGGAGAAGGCTTACCCAAAATTCTAATACTTTTTTGACCGATTTTGTGCGTTTTTTGCAAAAAAAATAATTGGGAGTTTGTAGTCTTGATTTTTTTTACTAACTTTGCAGTGCCAAACGAAATATCGTGAACACGTGCTAATCATTTATTTAATATTCCTTTACGCTTCACACTAAAAACCATACACCATGAAAAAAATCCTTCCTATCCTAGCATTGCTAAGCTTGATAGCGTGCCAACCTGTAGATCCTGTGGAGAAACAGATCGACCAACTCATCGCTCAGATGACATTAGATGAAAAGATTGCTCAGATGACCCAACTAGCAGCGGGTCCAGTTACCGAAGACATGGAGAATCAAGTTCGTGCCGGACTTGGCTCTGTGCTCAATTGTATGGGCGAAGATGCTAATCACTATCAGCGTATTGCGGTAGAGGAGAGCCGATTGGGTATCCCTATGATTTTTGCACGCGATGTGATACATGGCTATCGTACTATTTATCCTATTCCATTGGGTCAAGCCGCTACTTTTGACCTCGCTCTGGTGGAAGAGGCCGCGCACCTCACCGCCCAAGAAGCTATGCAGGCAGGTATCCGCTGGACTTTCTCGCCTATGGTGGACATATCACGTGATCCTCGTTGGGGACGTATTGCTGAGGGCTATGGAGAGGATACCTATCTTGCTTCTCAGATGGGTGCTGCCACAGTGCGTGGTTATCAGGGCTATGACTCCATCGTGCAATTGGCTGCCTGCGTGAAGCACTTTGTGGGCTATGGTGTGTCCGAAGGCGGACGCGACTATAATACTACTTGGATTCCTGAGGTACAACTGCGTGAGACTTATCTCCCACCATTCAAGGCGGCGCTTGATGCAGGTTCGTTGTCACTGATGTGCTCGTTCAACGATATCAACGGTGTGCCACTTTCTGCCAACAAACACCTTATGAAGGATATTCTGCGCGATGAGTGGCAGTACGACGGACTGCTTGTGTCCGATTATGCTTCGACGGAGAATATGACCAAACACGGCAACTGTGCCAACCTCAAAGAGGCTACCCTGTTGAGTATCAATGCACAGATGGAGATGGATATGGAGAGTCATGCGTATCTACAACATTTGAAAGAACTGGTAGAAGAAGGCACTGTCAAAGAAGAACTGCTAGATATATGCGTGCGCAATATCTTGCGCATGAAGTTCCGTTTGGGTTTGTTCGACAATCCTTATTGTGCCGTAGAGAACCCTGACTTCTACAACGCAGCGTCTCTTGCAGCTGCTCAACGTACTGCCGAAGAGTCCGCAGTGTTGTTGAAAAACAATGGTATCCTTCCTCTCGCCTCATCGCCTCATCACCCCATCGCATCCAAAACTACCGTTTTGGTATGCGGTCCTCTTGCTCATAGTCAAAATGATCAGAACGGTACTTGGTGTTTCGATAAGGTGGATTCGGCCACTGTTACTCCGCTCATGGCATTCCGTCAGTTGGCTCGTGAGGGCAAGATCCGCCTAATAGAGCAACCGGGCAAGCATTGGTCGCGCGAGGTCAATGCGGCGAACATTGAGCAGCTTAAGCGTTTGGCTAAGCAAGCAGATGTGGTGTTGTATTTCGGTGGAGAGGAGAGTATCTTGTCGGGTGAGGCACGTTGCCGTGCGCATTTGGATTTGCCTGGTGATCAGTCGGAGCAACTGCGTGCACTCAAAGCTACGGGCAAACCTGTGGTACTGACCGTGATGGCAGGCCGTCCGTTGTGTATTGGTGAGGATATTGATGCGGTCGATGCAGTGCTTTATGCTTTCCATGGTGGTACGATGCAGGGACCTGCTTTGGCGAACTTGATAATGGGCAAGGTAGCACCTTCGGGACGACTGCCAGTGACTTTCCCACAGGCTGTGGGACAAATCCCGATGTACTATAATAAGAAGAATAGTGGTCGTCCTACCTCCAATCCTATTCTTTATGAAGATATCCCAGTAGGCGCAGCGCAGTTTTCTATTGGTGCTGATAGTTATTGGTTGGAGTATGGCGATAAGCCATTGTATCCATTCGGCTATGGTCTGAGTTATACTACTTTTGAGTATGGACCAGTCACCCTGTCGGATACTGTTATGTCAATAGCCAATAACCAATTGCCAATAATCGCCTCCTGTGAGATCACGAACACAGGCAACCGCGAAGCAGTTGCTGTTCCGCAATTGTATATCCGTGATTTGGTAGGTTCATTGACACGCCCTATACGCGAGTTGAAGGGATTCCAACGTGTAAGTATTCCTGCTGGCGAATCGCGCACAGTCACTTTTGAGATTACGGAGGAGGATTTGGCGTACTGGCATTTGGCTGATGGCGTTACGTTGGGTGCCGATGGCGCGTATGCATTTTCTGCGGAGAAAGGTGATTTCCATGTATGGATTGCGCCTAATTCCGCTGAAGGCGAACCTACCAAGTTCGCATTGCGATAGTGCTATTGGGCAGCCTTAGTATATTTTGGTATGGGAAGTCCCTTGTCAATTATGGGAACGTATTACTCAGTCCACCGGATGCGTTGAGCCAATTGCAAGAAGTAGTCGTTGGACCATAGGTCTAATTCGCGTGGATTCTGTACAAATGGTAATACATCAGCTTTCACTTGCTGCATATCCGTTGTAGCAAGACGATGATGCAGCTGGTTAATAAACTCCGCTTGTGTGCACTCTTTGCCAGAAAACTCCACGATGCGCTCATGCAAATGCGACCAACTCAATGGGTGATTCCAACGAATATACCATTCGAAATCATACCAGTCTCGTCCCTTGACACGATTCTTCCATTGGCGATAAACCAATGCGTGCATCTTGCCCGCAAATAAACAAGGCAAAGTCATACAACGCACTACAAACGAGTAAGGTTGTACCAATAGTTTTTGTTCTGTCTGAAACAGCAATGGCGGTTGCGTATCTACTTCAATTTTGATTTTCAGCGAACGCTCTGTTTGAAAGTTGAGGTTATAGACGTCAGTTGTATCTTTTAAGAATGCGGATTCTACTCGTCCAAAATTGCGTTTATCTTTTTTCGTGATATTCACTTCGCGACCAAGGAGACGTGCCTCCTCAATAATCGCAGGGAAGTAGTTCTCGAAGCAGAAATTAGGATTTGCACTTAGCAGCGTAAAGTCCATGTCTTCCGAATAACGTTGAAGACCATAGAATAGTCTAAGGCATGTGCCACCATAGAAAGCAGCTTCGGCAAAGAACCCTCCTCGTGCTAAACCTGCCAACGTAACTTGCTGCATTACTTCGTAAAGTGCGTTGCGCTTGCCTTCTTCACCAGGCATGGTGTGCGCGGCTAACATTTGATCAAAGAGACTGTTCATGTTCTATAAAACGAATGATGGTTTCTAATGTGGTATGCTTGTATGACAGCGGAGTTAGCTGTCTTAGAAGGTCAATGTTTAGCGTGGGTATGGCATCTGTATCAAAGCGCAAGTCATTTTCGAGCCACTCTGCCACTTCACATTGATAGCGCATGGAGATGCCCGATGTGAATTGTACCAAATCGAATAATGCTTTTTCGGGAGTAGCGATTAGATAGGATAATTCCTCATCTCTTTGCATGCGAACTCCTATGGAGAGCCACTCAGCGGAGCAATGTGTGTAGTAGAACTGCCCTATTGGCGTGTCAAAATGGCGTGCTGCCTTGGTTGTGACAGACTGTACAGCATATACCTGTTCTGGAATAAGTCCATAGTAGCGCAATGCCGTTTGCATGGATACATAACTTGGTCCATACAAATGATTGGCGATAAGAAAGCGATTGTAATTCTTTCCCGATTCCTCTTCGCTGAGAATGTATTGTCCCTTCTTTAAGCGAATAATTTGTCCATTGTTGACCAATAGGCGCGCCTTATCTGTGATATGCTGATGGTCGGGGAAATATGATCTTAGCACATCAATATCGAAAGGGATACGACCTATTTTTCTTAATGAGTTTTGCATATAAATAGCGAGTTTTTGTATAGAAAAACGATATAAAGTCGTTTATCTATTAAAATTTACGCTGCAAAGGTAGTGTTTTTTTTTGATATGTGCAAGAAATATGCCAATTTTGTGATAAATAGGTGGTATGTATCGGGGCGTTTCCCTATCAATAACGGGCTCATAACGGGTTCTTATCTCACCTTTCGGTTCGAACGATTATTTCTTGACGGGTTAATTAGGGCACATCCATAACTCATCGGTGTCTTATCCGTAACAAATTTTAGACAGCACATAATATAAGAATTGTGCGTCGTATATAACTTGCTCTTACTCATTGCCATTCCGCCACAAACGTCACTTCCGCCACTTGTCGTTTTCTTAACCAAGGGTTAACTAAAGGTTAACAAATCCTAGCGCAAAGGTAGCGCAAGAGTAGCGGAGTAATTAAAAGCAGGAAGTGATATTATCAATCGCTTCCCGCTTGGAGTGTTTTTAGGAAAAAAGTTTTCGTGTGCCGAAGAAATTACTGAGTTATACAGTGGAGCTTGATAGTTTAGTGTATTAAACAGAATTTAAACAATAACTGCAAAGAACATCTTCTTAGAGCTTTTCCTGTTATCGGAGTACCTCCACCCTCTCGTATAGACTTGTACTATACATAATATTACATCAACCTTGATTCCATGTCTTTTATTTGTTCTGTAAGGATTTCTATACGTTTAGGATATTCTATTTCTATAAAACTTGATAACTCCACATATTGTTTCATGGTAGGTTGTATTTGCTCAGTGAATAAGTCTTTAGAAAACTTACGCTCTGTTAAATTGTTAACTTTGGCTTGTTTTTCGTATATCCTCTTGAATTGTCTATATTGGAATCTATTTTCGTCCATCTGTACACGTATTATAATTAAAACAATACTGCATACTGCTAGCAAAAACGCAATAATTCCAACCCAAGACATCTGTGACAACTCTCCCAAAATATACAATACTATTGATATGAGCATAAGCCCCATCCCAGTGATTGGCAACAACATCCGCTGCTTTTTATATTTTTGGTCAATAGTGTTTTTTTGCTCTACGAATAATATTGCTATTCTCCCTAATTCAGTATTTGATATCCTATTTAATATTCGTTTATAAAAATGCAATCGCTTGGTCATATTTGTAATAGTAATTTTTCTTCTTTGGATTCTTTCTTGTAGTAGGAGATCTGTTTCGATTTTCTCAAAGTTTAATCTATTTTTCTCTTCAAGTGTTATTTGTTCACATATAATATGATGTGTCTTAATTGGCAGTTCCATAGTTTATTGAAATTTAGTTATTAAGTAATTCTACTACATGTTCTGCGTCGGATTGAGTTAGACCATAGAAGCCATTAGTTATGATAAGGTGGTCGTATTGGTCGGTATTGAATTGTTCGCGTGGCTGGTCATCAATAATGACATAGGAGCAAGTATCAGGACATAAGTTGATCCATGTAGCTATCTCATCGCCACGATGGCGGCTAGTGGTAGGCGTTACATCTATCACTTTGCCTGGTAATTGGCGTTTGTGCCACATCGCATGGATCTCATCCATTGTCATATAATCCTTCCACGATGAAGAGATGACTATATCAGCTCCTGTTTGTTCTACAATATGGGCAAGTGCCGCTATGCAATCTGGGTCAAATAGTACACCAAACTCGTCTTTTTCGGGTAGGTTATGCCTATTGAGATAGATGTCGTATTTCGCATTATCCATCACGCCATCAAAATCAAGGAAGATGATTTTGCGAGAAGTAAGTCGTTGGGTATTCTTCCAATATTGCAAAGTATCATCATGTGGAATCCATGCCAAAGGAGCATTCTTCAATAGTTCAAACATCTTTTTGTATATGTTGTAAGAACACTGCTGATGTCCAGTTTGATTTAGAGAATCGAGCATGCGAGTAATGCGTAAGAAATTGTGATATGGTAGTTTATAAAATGGCATATCACGTGTGGAATCTATGATGTGGGAATCGCCGTTGCAATCAAAGTTCATGTAATTAAGATATCGTTGGCACGATTTGCAATAATTCTTTAGGGCGCATTTGTCGGCACATAACATCTCTGCAAAGTTTTCATCAATGATTGGTGCTTCAGGGTGCATTATGCTGGGGCGTTTGGTTGGGAATATCCATTGTATGAAATCATGGTACATTTCCATTTGGTTATCATCATAGACAACTATATCCTCATGGCGATGCGGAATAGCATCGTCCGTCTCATTACGAAAGAAACGGAGCAATAGTTCGTTTTGGAATATTTTTGGAGAGCAAGCTTGATGTTGCGGATTAATACGCAATATTTGTGTAGTTAAGTCATTTTGTGCTTTCGTTTGTTTACGTGATAGCGTTAGATTAGTAAGTGTTTCTTTTAACGTAGTGTACCACTTACGGGGTGGATGTTTATGAGAAATTTTCATAGGGTTTATGAATTAAAGTTTTCATTGTGTAATTACCGCACACCTACAATCTCTTGCAGATATATAGGGCGCAGGGCAAAAGAGCCATACTCGTTAAGGTCAGAGTTGTATCTCATTCCAATGGTATCAAGTAAATTCTTTTCTTGAGAAGTTGTATCTGCGATTACATGAAAGCCATAAGCATATTCTTCGTGATCATCAAAACCTCCGCAACTAATATCCCAAATCTCTATAGTGTCATTGTCTAGCGTTGCTTTATAAAAATCATTCGCACAAGAACCTTGAATTTCATGAGAGCAGCGCAATTGCATTTGGGAATTAGTTTGTAAATTCCAATCTATTTTCTGGTTGTTATAATAGATGGTTACGTAACTTTCACCAGCTATAGTGTCGTGCTTAAAATGAATAAGAGTAGTTGAATCTTTAGACAAGTAGCAAGCAAATGGAATGATATGTGTGTCCGTTATTCCTAAAAGTGTGCGTTCCTTTTGTCGAGCATTTTCTAAGTCGGTATACAGTTGTGGATTATCATCAATGTCTGAATTTACAGTACGAATT
>JAZUCY010000013.1:0-3091 GCA_045639365.1 Paludibacteraceae bacterium | reverse complement strand
CCTTGTTGCCGAACGCGAGAGTTCCCCTTCTCCTTGCAAAAAGAAATGCGAGATTTTGCTTCAATTTCAAAGGGCCGCTTACGCGTTGGGGAGAAATTCTAGTATTTCGCTCGTTCCACTCGCGTGATTTAGCATGTTTCGACTGCCATTATCTCTACTCTATAATCTACGCCGCAGCCACCACTTCAACGCCCCATAGCCTATAGCCAATATCCCTATAGCCCAAAATGCGATGGTACATCGCTTATAAAAAGGTGGCACATACCGCTCTGGCGGTAATTGCACCACCTCTTTCTCTACCTGCACATCCATCACCGTATCTCTTTCCACCCGTGTCCGCCATCTATCCCGCCATTCCACGCGCGTCAGATATACCGTATCACCTCGCTGTTTCTCACTCACAAACACACTATCTCTCAGATAGATTGTATCAACCCTTGCACTCCTCTGGATAAAGCTTGTAGTATCGTTGCTCTGCACGACGGGCATCGATTTCGTACTGCTGCAACTCGTGCTCGCAAGGATGATTATACCCATACTCAGTACCCGCACGAAAGTCGCTGACTTCCAAAATAATCTCTTCATGTTCTTGTTGTGCTTTTAGAATTAAACTTGTTAGTTCTCTCTCCACATCCGCCGCACTTCGTCCAATCCCTTTGCCGCGCAATGTGTTGTCCGCCACTACTAGCAGGCACCCGCTTGAATGTTCTGGCTTACTACCTCTGTGTATGCGTATCCCACTTCGTTGTGGTACATTCTGTACGATAGGAAGTAATCGTTTGAATCGTGGCGATTGTGTCACGCAGACATGATAACATAGTGCAGGAATCTCCACGCCTTTCCGCTCCAGCGTGTTGCAAAACCACCTGCCATCAATCACAAACCGCCCAGTAATCGCATTACCTCTTGCCTCATTTCGTATCAATCGTATATACATATTCTTTCTCTTTGAGCGCGCCAGGAAGTTGATTGGCGCGCAAGTTGTTTATGTTGTTTTCTAAAATAAAAAGAATATTTGTTGTCTTATTCCTTATATCTATACTTGTAATCAATCCCTATAAGCGAGCCCGAGAATGTCAGTATTTCTCCAAACGCTATCAACAGCGAGTGGTGGATCTCGCCCACTGGCGGTGTCACAAACCCCGCCACCAGTAATGCGCACCCAAAGGCGCACATTACAATAGCAGTCATTAGTTGAATCTTTTTCATATTGCTAAGATCTAACAGCACCGCAGGTGCGGTCTAACAACATAGTGGTCTAACAGCCCTGCGGTCTGCTCGCTCTGCGAGCTTACTTCCCTTCAAGCTCCGCACGCATCAAGTTCCAAACATACTGATAGAATGTCTTGTACTTTGTTTGCTTAATAAAGCCTACTTGATCCGATGGTAAATGGTTTGGATCCATCATGCGCTCACGAGTAGCAGCACAAATCTGTGCAAACATCTCTTGCCAAGCTAGTTCACTTGCTCCGTATGGAGTCGTTCGCTCACCTATCACAGCGCATCCGCGTTGTCGTTTACCGCGCTTACGGCGAACTGCCACAAACTTTTGTTTCTTTCCGAAAATCTTGCCCGATGCATTATCCACAGGCGCTAAATAAAATACACTTCCAGCCATAGTTTTGTTTAGTTTTAATTGGTTTAAAAGTTTAATGATTGATTAGTTAAGAGTGTGCACCTTTAGAACTGTTAAAACAGCACAGCAGGTGCGACTAAAACTCTTTCAACTAGCGAAGCTTACTGCTTCGCGAATACTTGCGCCACCACATACCCACGCAGTGTGATGTACTTCTTTTGCGCTTTGAATTTCGCTTCGTAGGTAGCTCGTTGCTCTGGATCAGCAAGGATAGTTGTCGCTTGCGATTGTGCTGCCTTGAAAGCATTACGCACGGCCTGCTGCGCTTCGCTGTTGCCACCGTCATAAGGGTTTTTCACACGCACACCAATGGTGGCATTGTCTTTCTTGCGGTTACGGAAATGAATCTCATCCGAACCCGCGAACTTCTTTTGAATCGAATCAAAAGGAGTGGAGTTTTTGATAATTGCCATAGAGTTTTGTGATTTAGGTCACAAAACAGATCGCGACTGCGTCGCTGTTAGATGTTAGATCGTTCGCTTGCGCTCACTGTTAGATCGCTCATTACATTCGCTGTTAGATTCCTAGAGTCTAACTTCCAATATCTAACAGAGCTTAGCTCGGTCTAACAGCACCCAAGGTGCGGTCTATCCACGCAGTGGTCTGCTTTGTTAAAATTTAGGTTTAATGGTTAATAACTGGGGTTAATTTCGTTGCGCATTGAAATCGAGTGCAAAGATACAACAAACCCACACAGCGTTGTGGGCTTGTGTGGGTTTGAGCAGGAATAAAGTAGAATAAAGTAGTTTCGGAGGGGATTAGAAACTAGTTGGTTGACCAAGTATATTGAAGATCTTGTTATCTTTGATTATATATAAACAACCATTAATCATACATTTTGAGTTTATATCATTGTTTACGGGGACATTTTCTATCGCATTAGCATCATTTTTTTCAAAGAAAGCCCACAAAATGTAGTTCCTGTTCATTTGGATTTTACGGGTAGCGTTGGTATTGCCATCCATCCATTTAACAAATTTATAGTTTTTAGAGCAGATAGCCTGGCATGTAACTTCTGAGTTATATTCATATCTTCCTGTACCTAAAATAGAGCAAGGGGGGACATCCCCTTCCTTCCAATCATACCAATCATAATAAGCATATCCAATTATCTCATAAGTAGGGGCGTATTTCTCATTATAGTAATAGTAGTATTTACGATAACCAATCCAATCGCATTCTTTCTCATCCCAATCCCAATCTGTTACAAAATAAATATCTCCTTCAGAATCATAAGTATATTCTAGTTTGCTGGAGTTACTCCAGATATTAGTTGAATAATTTTTAGATGCCAATACATATGATGTAATTAGGTTGCTACTATTGTATGTATATGTATGAATTTGATCAGGATTCCAAGCTCCATTAGAGTCGAATCTATAGTGGGATTTTTGTACAAGGTTACCAACTTGATCATACTCATATACCAAATCATATTCAGCAAAGAAATATTTA
>JAZUCY010000012.1:0-8325 GCA_045639365.1 Paludibacteraceae bacterium | reverse complement strand
TCTTCCTAAGACCGCTTGGCCTCCGACTTACTCCTTCAGCTGTGGATACATCTTATCTCTCTGCTGGCGATAATATCCCCCATCTACGGCAATCATCATGCCTGCCTTTTCCCCGTCCACCATAGTTCTCTCTCCATCCGCTTCGGCTCTTTCCCCACCCACTTCAGCTATCCAAGTATTCCTATAACTATAATGCGTATCCTCTTGCGCACACACCTCTTTCAGCACCCTAATCCATTGACTATAAAGCCCTTCATCTTCCAACAAAAACGCATGATATATCCCTTCCGCGATATACGCCACATCTTCTATAGTTGCTCTTCTAATCCTAATCATATATAATTTTGATTAATTTTCTATAATATTCTATAATTTTAGTAGTGTAATTATCATCTTGAGCGCTCGCGGGAGTTCTTATCTCCCTTCGGTCGAACGATCGGCTTCGCTGTACTATGCGAGCGCAAGTTGTTTGTGTTGTTTTCAAAATATTACCCATTCTCCGCACAAAATTACTACTTTTTCTTCATATATGCAAATCTAATCACTTTCCTTCTCCATTCCTTCTCCATTTCTCCTTTCTTTTCCTCTCTTCCTCCTCCATTTCTCCTCTCTTTCTCCACTCCTTCTCCTCCCTTTCTCCTTTCTTTTCCTCTCTTCCTTCTCCATTTCTCCTCCCTTTCTCCTCTCTTTCTCTTTTATCTTTTTTATATCTTTTCGCTTTCAATTACGGTAGATACACGGTAGATATACGGTACATACACGGTAGATATACGGTATATAAACGATAGATTATAATGATTTAACCGAAAGTATAATGTCTTTTCTATGTCCATTATCCAGCGGGATCCCCGATAACGCTAGCGTTATGGGGTGCACTTGCGGTAGTTCGCCGAGTTGAGTTCCCGCCACCTGTTTTGCTTTTGCCAGTGGTCTGGCAAATATCCCTACCTTTACTCTCTACACCAAAAAATTGCCCTCCAAGGCGATTTTTCTTGCTCAATCCAAATTATTTCTATACCTTTGTACGATTTTTGATACGATTTGTAATATCTTTGAACATTCACTTGTCTAATCAGCAGAATACAACTTCTATACAATGATACATTTAGAAAACATTCACAAGACCTACAACCTCGGCACTCCCAATGCGTTGCATGTGCTGAAGGGCATAGACTTGCATATCAATAAAGGCGAGTTGGTGTCCATTATGGGCTCGTCTGGTTCGGGCAAATCTACTTTGCTCAATATTTTAGGCATCTTGGACAACTACGACGAAGGCACTTACCATTTGGATGGTCACCTCATTAAAGACCTCAGCGAAACGCAGGGCGCGCGCCTACGCAACGAGTTGATTGGCTTTGTCTTCCAGAGCTTCAATCTGCTAAATTTCAAGAATGCCGTTGAGAATGTAGCATTGCCCTTATATTATAAAGGTGTACCTCGCAAAGAGCGCTATATGCGTGCTATGGAGCAGTTGGAGCGCATGGGGCTCAAAGACTGGGCAACCCACCTCCCTCATGAGATGTCGGGCGGTCAGCGCCAACGTGTCGCTATCGCTCGCGCTATTGTGGGTAACCCTCGTATCTTATTGGCTGACGAGCCAACAGGTGCCTTAGACTCTAAAACCTCTGTCGAGATGATGGATGTCTTCAAACAACTTAATGCTGAGGGCATTACCACCATCATTGTGACCCACGAACAGAGTATTGCGGACGCTACACAACGTATTATTCGAATCAAAGACGGCATTATCTAATGGGCGATCTCTTACACGAAATATGGGAATCATTGCGGCAAAATAAGTTCCGCACGGCCATGACGGGCTTTGCTGTAGTGTGGGGAATCTTCATTTTGGTTGTCCTCTTGGGCGCAAGCAATGGACTGGAGAATGGCATGCAGGCCAACTATGGCTCGCGCCGTAGCAACTCAGTAGATATTTGGGGACAATGGCGCTCTGTTCCGTATAAAGGTCTGCCTACCAACAGAATGCTTCGTTTTACCGACAAAGAAGCAAATATTATCCGCAATTTGCCCGAAGTGGAACTTTTCTCGCGCGTATCTGCTCGATATAGCGATGTGGTATATGGCAAAGAGAGCGTCAGTGCCAATATCACGGGTGTGGAGAGTGATTTTCAGCGTATCCACAACAAACCCATTCTATCTGGACGCTTTATCAACGAACGCGATCTCCGCGAACAAGAGAAAATAGGTGTGATAGACGAGCGTCTCATGGAGAGTTTGGGGGCTTCGGCGCAACAGATCGTGGGTCAGTATGTCAAAGTAGGGGAACTGCGTTTTCGTGTAGTAGGTGTCTGTGGCAGGGGCGAACGTTGGGATGGAGCAACGCTCTACATACCTTTCTCTACGCACCAAAGTCTTTTTAGCACCAATCATAAGTTCGACAAGATGTCGCTAACCATGACCTCTGGTACACGTGATATATACAACAAGGTCAAAAACCTCTTGGCTGGTCCTATGCAGTTTGATAAATCTGACCCCTTCGGTATTGGAGTATGGAGTCAAGAGGAGTCTGTGGAAGAGCAACAGCGTGTCATGGGTGCTATCCGATTGTTAATATTGATATTAGGCCTTTGTACATTAGTTTCTGGTGCGGTCGGCGTGAGCAATATCATGCTCGTGTCTGTTCGCGAACGCACCAAGGAACTGGGTATCCGCAAGGCATTGGGCGCACCTCCTTCAACAGTCATGTGGTCTGTCGTGGGCGAGTCATTGGCTATCACCAGCATATTTGGTTTTATTGGGGTACTTTTGGGTAGTGGAGTTGTGTCCTTGATAGGTGCTATTATGTCCAAAACCAAAAACGCAGTATTTGTGAACCCCTCTGTGGATGCATGGGCTATAATAGTTGCTACATTAATACTCATTGTGATAGGTGTAGTAGCAGGCGCTATCCCTGCCTATCGCGCTATGCGTATCAAACCAATCGAGGCAATGAATGCAGATAAATAATTGGATATTAGACCGCTACGCTGTTAGAACTTAGATAATATGGATTTTTTTGAAGAAATATGGGCTACGATTAGCAAGAACCGCTCGCGCAGTATCTTGACGGGTTTTGGTGTCTTTTGGGGCATGATGATGTTGCTCGTTTTGGCTGGTATTGGTCAGTCGCTTGTGAGTGGTATAACTTCCAAGTTGTCGGGCTTCGCCACCAATTCTTGCTTCGTGATTCCAGACCGCACCAGCAAACCCTACAAGGGCTTGCAGAAAGGGCGCACATGGGCTATTCATAGTAGCGATATGCCCACTATTCGCCAAGCAGCCAAGCATGCAGATGATATTGCACCTATGTGCTTCGGCGGAAAAATGGAAGTGCGTTATGGCAATCTCCACGATAGTTATAACATTATTGGTGTTACCTCCGAATATACTGTGATGATGTATATCCCTTTGCTTTATGGTCGCGAAATCAACAATATAGACGTGGCTGAAAAGCGCAAAGTGTGCGTGATAGGCAATGAGATTTACACCAAACTTTTTCCAGAGGGAGGCGATCCAACAGGCAAACTCCTGCATATAGGCAGCATGCAATTTCGCATTGTGGGTGTGAAACAAAAGAGTAAGACGCAAGTATATATATCAGGACACCCTGACCAACAAGTGCAATGGCCTATTTCGACCTTGCAGCAGGCGAATCAATTAGGCGAGAATATCCACCTAATCATGGCTACTGCACAACCCAATGTGGCAGTAAGTGTAGTAGAAAATGAGCTAAAAACGGTCCTCAAAGAGCTTTATTCCATTGCTCCTGATGATCGCCGAGCTATGTACACCGAGAATATGGAAGAGGATTTAAAAGAATTGAATCTGCTGATTGGAGGTTTAACTGCCTTGATATGGTTGATAGGTTTAGGCACACTCATTTCGGGCGCAGTAGGTGTGAGCAATATCATGTTAGTCACCGTGCGCGAACGTACCAAGGAGATAGGTATCCGCCGTGCCATTGGAGCCAGTCCGTGGGTAATAACGAAGCAGATTTTGGCAGAAAGTACACTGCTCACGCTCTTGGCAGGCCTGTTGGGCATAGTGGCTGCGGTGGGTGTATTGCAAGTAGCTCAACAATTGCTACAAAGCAATGAGATGTTTAGCCAGGACATGCAAATCAGTTTTAGCATAGCCATTGGCGGATTAGTGATATTATTGGTTATTGGACTATTAGCAGGACTTTTGCCTGCCCGCCGCGCATTAGCCATAAAGCCTATTGAGGCACTTAATGAAGAATAATAAAATCAACAGAGATATGAAAAAAGCAAGAAAATGGATTCTTTTAGCAATCCTCGCAGTGGTTGTAGCAGGTGTATTTATGTATTTGTGGAAGCAATCACGCCCCAAAGAAGTCAAGTATGAAACCAAGGTCGTGACAGTAGGCACTATCCAAAAAACAACGATTGTCACGGGTAAGATCGAGCCACGCGATGAAGTGGAAATCAAACCCCAAATATCGGGTATCATTACCGAACTCTACAAGCAAGCAGGCGACAAAGTGCGTGTGGGAGATGCTATTGCCAAGATCAAGGTCATTCCCGATATGGCGCAACTCAATAGCGCAGAATCGCGTGTGCGTTTGGCTAAATACAACTTAGAGAACGCTCGCCAAGTCTTTGAGCGCGACTCTTTGTTGCTCGCGCAGGAGGTCATTGCACACGAGACCTACGAGAAATCGCGCCTGCAATATATCTCCAATCTCGAAGAACTACAAGCGGCAGAGGATCACCTCAGTATCACGCGCGACGGTGTGGCAAAGAAGGCAGAAACTGACTTTACCAACACCATTGTCAAATCCACTATCACAGGTACGGTGCTGGATGTGCCTGTCAAAGTGGGCAACTCAGTCGTTTTGACCAACACTTTCAACGATGGTACGACTATTGCCACGGTGGCGGATATGCAGGATCTCCTTTTTGTGGGTAGTATCGATGAGACGGAAGTGGGCAAACTGCGCGAAG
The DNA here is from genome assembly GCA_045639365.1 of Paludibacteraceae bacterium. Classification (GTDB taxonomy): domain Bacteria; phylum Bacteroidota; class Bacteroidia; order Bacteroidales; family Paludibacteraceae; genus Colicola. The sequence goes on along the minus strand of JAZUCY010000012.1, from coordinate 3,358 downwards.
GCATGCGCATGGATTTGGTCATTGGCGCATTGAATGACCAACGCTTCACAGCCACATTGGAGTATATTGCTCCCAAAGGTACCGAACAAAATGGTGCCATGATGTTCGAAATCAAAGGTGCTGCCACTATCCCTGATACCGTGATTATTCGCGCAGGATATAGTGCCAATGCCGAGATTGTACTCAATGAGCGTGTGAATGTACTCACTATTCCAGAAGCCAATGTAGAGATGGAGGACGACAAGTCATTCGTGCAACTCATTACCGACACCACCACACAAGCGGTAACCCGCACCGAAATCCAAACAGGTCTTTCCGATGGACTGACCATTGAAGTGACCGAAGGTCTAAAAGCGGGTGATATGATTCGTGGTAACCAAATTACTCAATAAACTATGAAACAGTTACTTATCATTTCTCTATGCCTCCTTTCATTGAGTATCAACGCCGAAGTTCTTACTTTGCAACAATGTATTGACTCGGCATTACTCAATAGTCTGACCATACAGAAGCAGGGCAATCAATACGCCTCTCAACGCTTGCAATATACGCAGTCTAAGGCAGACATATCGCCCTCTATAAGCGGTTCGGCAGGACAAAGTTGGATATTCGGTCGTTCTATCGGAGCTGACAATATCTATCATGCGCAGAACTCTTCACAAACGACATTCAACCTTTCGGCAAATATCGTGCTTTTTGACGGTCTGCAAATGAAGTACAATATCGACCAGGCGCGCGCTAACATGCAGGCAACCGAAGCCAATATGCAGGCATTGCAAATGCAAATCAAGATGAACGTATCTACCATGTATCTACAAGTCTTGCTCTGCAAGGAATTGCTCCTTGTTGCTGACAATCAGTTAGCAGATACACGCTTAAAGTTGCAACGCGATTCGGCTTTGGTGGCTGTCAATCGTTTGCCAGCAGGCGAACTCTATACCTTGCAAGCCCAAATAGCACGCGAGGAGTTGGAAGTCACACAACGCCAAAACAACATGCAACTCTCGCTCTTGGACTTAGCACAAGCCATTGAATTGCAAGATATTAGCCACTTCGATATTGCCACTCCAAATAGTGAAGATTTAGTTGGTGGTTTGCTACCCAATAACGAGGAGGTGTATCAAATCGCTTTGCAATCACGCCCAGAGATAAAGGCGCTGGAATATACCATTCAGGCCAACGAGAGTGCACTCAAAGGTACTAAATCAGCTTATTCACCCACACTCTCTGCTGGAGCAAATATCGGAACGGGCTACTACGATATGCAAGGCGCTGACAATAATGCTTTCGGTACACAAATGAGTGATAATTTTAGCGCTTCTGTGGGATTGAATCTCCATGTGCCAATCTATGATAAGAACCAGACCACCACACGCGTAAAGCAACAGAAACTGGCACTCGAGAACGCACGTTTGGATTTAGAACAACAGAAGAAAGATTTGCGCAAAGAGATAGATCAAGCGTATTACAATGCCCGCAATGCCTATGCCGAGCAACAGGCAGCCGAGAAGGCAGAGCAATCTACTGTAGAAGCCCTACGCTACACAACGCAGAAATATGAAGCGGGTCGCTGTTCATTGTATGAGTACCAGGAGGCGCGCAACAATCACTTGCAGGCGCAATCTACACGCCTTCAAGCCCAATATAACTACCTCTTCCGCCTCCGTATCTTGCAATACTATCAAGGAATGTTATAAAAATCGACAAAAATGATCCCCAAGTGTAATATATCACTCCTGTGATTTGTCTAATGGATGTAGTCGCAAGAATGCAACAAAAAGAATATTAAATGTTTCACAAATAAAAAACATATTGATTATGGAATTTTACAAAGTAGATTTAGACTCAATTTTGGCTCTCATGCTTATTTTTGGACTAATACCATCATTTGTTCTTGCTGGCATGATTCACTTTTTTAAAAATCGTCGCTACAAAATTGAACGACAGACAGAATTAATGGCGAAGATGATAGAAAAAGGTGATAGTTCCAACCTTGATTTCAAAACAATGGCAGAGGCACTACAGGAGCCTGCAAAGCGAGGAAGTCTTAAAAAATCGGTTCTCAATAACTTGAGATGGGGGTGTATATGTACTTTTATTGGCATTGCATTACTGAGTGTAGCTTTATATGCGCATTTAGAAGAAGACGGTGGTGCAGCAGCTACATTTTTGACATTTGGAGCAAGTATTTTAGGCATAGGATTAGCGTTATTGATTACATTCTTTGTGTCTAAAAACTATCTCAAAAAAGAAGTTGAGACAGAAGAGAAACTGGACCAAAATAGGAAATGATGACTGCAATTGGCTAATAGGCATTTCATCATAACGTGTTTATGGACAAACAGCAGTTTATCTCCGCTATTGGCGGCTTGCAGGAATCTCTTCGGCGGTTCCTGCTTGTGCTGACACATGGTGATGAGGAATTAGCGAATGATCTGGCGCAAGAGGCTATTCTAAAAGCGTATTTGCATTGCGCCTCATTTGAAGGCAATGCCAAACTGCAAACATGGATATTCCGTATCGCCTACAACGAATACCTTAACGAACAAAACCGCTATTGGAATACCCATCGCGTAGCGGTAGATAGCTATGAGGAAGTGGACACACAATTGGCAGACGAACAAACCGATAGTCAATTCCTATATGAACCTCTATATCGTGCTATTGACCAATTGCCCAAGCAAGAGAAAGTGGTAGTGATACTGTATTATTTGGAAGAAAAAAGCATTCGAGAGATTGCCCGTATAACCGACATTTCGGAGGGCAATATAGCAGTGATACTCTTCCGTGCAAGAAAACGACTAAAAACTATTCTGTCCCATGATTACAAATAGAAAAATCAGAAAGCATCTTCAAGCGCACGCACCTCAACCAACCCATAATGAGGCTTTTATGGCGGATACGATTCGTCAGATAGACTTGTTGCCTACGCCCGAAGGCGAGTTGCAGAAGAGTTTGCATCGCTACAATCTAATGGAGCAGTTAGCAATGCGTATGGACGTTGCACGTTGGTTACTCATAGGTGGCAGTAGTTCTATTGCTGTGGGATATGTGACTTTTGTCCACTTAGATACAATCCTCACCACCATCACTATGTGGCTGAGTGTGTTCTAACGCCTCCACTTTTTAACCCTCTCCTTTACACTCTACACCTCGCGGAGCGACACAACTTGCGCATTAAAGCGCACACAACTCGCAATACGACACATCCTCTTTGGTTGTTATTTAACCTATTAGATTAAGGTAAAACAGTGGTCAGTCTGCCGGGAAACTACACGACAGTAACGAGGTGGTAACGGGGTGGTAACGGTTACGATGGCTGGAGAGGTAAAGGAAACATAGAAAAAGGCATAGAAAA
>JAZUCY010000011.1:0-5669 GCA_045639365.1 Paludibacteraceae bacterium | reverse complement strand
TTTGGCGAAGAAGTACCCCTTAACAGTAGTCACCAATGGTTTTGTAGAGGTACAATACGAAAAGTTTGACAAGAGCGGTTTGAAAGATTGCTTTGCGCATATCGTACTGAGTGAAGAAGTCAGTTGCCAAAAACCCAATCCACGTATTTTTGAGGAGGCTTTGCGTATGAATGGCATTTCGTCAGAGGAGGCGGTCATGATAGGCGACTCCTGGAACTCCGATATTCAGGGCGCTATTAATGCAGGCATTGACCAGATATGGATTCGCAAATCCCAAGACCCACTCCCTAATGGACAGAGCGCAACGTATATTGTAAAATCCCTCGCCGAAGTCAAGGAGATATTATAAATCGGGTACTCCCTGCAAGATTTGATGCGAAAAAGTGCATTATTCGCGTCATTTTGTGAAGGGAAAGAAGATTGGGCGATGAGGTAAGGAGGCTATAAGGCAATGAGGAGAAAGCGAGAGTGAAACAGAGCGACACATGGTGCCGCTCTGTTGGTTTGATGAGGATGAAAATGTCCTACTGCTTTGTACCAAAGCGCTCTGATAGAAAACTACGGGCAGAGTGGATTGTGTTTGAGAAACTGTTCTTTATCAGTTTTTGGAAACCAATCTCCATTGCTATGAAAGTAGCAATATAATATAGTGTTGCCCATAACCATTGTATACCTGTATAATCATACGCTTGGTTGATTTCCACTAATCCCCATATAGCAAAAACCGCCATACCCATAGCTGTCCACCAACCTGGACTTAGTCCTCGCAGACGGAAAAGAAAGATACCCATATTGTGTACATATCCCTCAAAAATAGCCAAGATAATCACACCAAATGTGAGCCATAATTGCGCAGGGAATAGCAGTGCCAACGAAAAAATGGTTGTGATATAGATTGCCTGCGACAAGTGCGTTAAGCCTGGCGTGAGCGCTTTGTAGTTGATTTTCATCAATCGTCCTGCCATTAGCTCCAAGAAACGATCTTTGTACCCTTCCTCGTACTCGTGCGCAATAAGGAAGGCATAAATACCTAAAGTTATCTTCTGCGCCAACTCTAAGTTGTTCCAATTACATGCTGCCCATATCAGCCAGCCAAGAAAACAGAATGTCATCCATTGAACATTGTTTTTCAGAAGAAATAATCCAAACTTTTTCATACTGTATATGTTTTTTTGTTTACGGCTGCAAAGGTACTGCTTTTTTTTGCCTCATAAAAGAGCAAAAATAGCGAATAATTGAGCAATATGTATGATTTTATGTAGAAATATTATATTTTTCTTGCAGATATTAGGGAAAATGAGTACTTTTGTGCCATGAAAGTAGGAATTACTATATGCATCTGCGGTACTGCCGAAAAGATATTGAACGGTCGTCGCCACACTATACAGCGTGGTACGCTGCACATCATTAGTCCGCTAGTCCCTTGCGTGGAACTCAGTCAGTCGGAGGATTATGCTGCTTTGTCGCTCATGGATACGCCAGACCAATTGATAGATGTGGTGTATCCTTATCTATCACATCTAGCTGAGCGGAATATGCCCCTCTTTCCCGTGATTGAATTGCCAGAAGAACGATGCTGCTACTATGAGAGCAATATCCGTGATATCCTTTTTCAGCAAGTTGGAGTAAGTGTAATGCCATATGGAATCTTGCGCCAAGCTAAAGAAAAACTGATTCTTCTGCGTAAACAGACATTGGTTCTAGAGTTATTAACACATATACTATCACAGCCGACTGCTAGCATCCCCAAGCCATTCACGCATAAGGAGCAGATTGTTATGCAGTTTATTCAGTCAATAGTAAAGAACCATACCACAGAACGGCAGGTGGCTTTCTATGCAGACCAAGCGGGGTTGTCGCAAAGGTATTTCTCCTCAATTGTGTCTGAACGGCTAGGCATGACGCCTATTGAGATTATCACCCTTGTGACAATAAATAATGCTAAGCGCCTTTTGCACGAGAAAGGAGTACAGGTTAAGTCTGTAGCGGAACAATTGGGTTTCCCAGAGCAGTTTACCTTCCGCAAGTATTTCAAAACACATACAGGCATGTCGCCAAAAGAGTTTCGCAATATAGGCACGAGATGTGAAATATGGAATTCTGACCAAAAATAGGGCGATTTTTCTAGTGTAGAGTGTAAGGTGTAGAGTGTAAAGGCGGGGAGGTGATGAGGTTATAAGGTGAGGAGGCTATGAAAGTGCTGCATTTGCTCTTGTATCTCACCGCGGGTGTGACGAAAGGCGGTGAGGCGTTCTTGCTCGGTGCCTTGCACCAGTGAAGGGTCATCAAAACCGATATGCAGTCGTTGCATTACCTTGCCCATAAAAGCAGGGCAAGATTCGTTGGCACCACCACAAACGGTGATGACATAATCCCACTCCTCGTGTAAGTAGCGTGAGACATGCGTCGGCGTGTGCTGCGAGATGTCGATGCCTATCTCTTGCAGCACCTGGACTGCCATAGGGTGCACTCGCTCTGCAGGTTGAGTACCTGCGGAGAAGACTTGCAAAGTTGGGTCGATGGATTGCAGCAATCCGTGTGCCATTTGACTGCGGCAACTATTACCTGTGCACAGAATTAATACTCTCATAATAGCCAATTAAATAAATATCCCGAAAGGATGATTAACAATGTTACTACTCCAAAAAATATGCCAATCAGTCGCCACGTCATAACTTTCTTGAGCATAGTGGCTTCTGGAATAGAGAGTCCGATGATTGCCATCATAAATGCAATGGCAGTGCCCAACGGAATGCCTTTGGCAACAAACACCTCAATAATCGGCACAATACCTGCGGCATTGGCATACATCGGCACTGCTAATATCACCGCCAAAGGAACGCCCCACCAGTTATCGGCAGCTAAGTATTGCTCGAAGAAACTTTCAGGTACATAGCCATGCATAGCAGCCCCAACACCTATACCAATAAGGATGTATAGGAGCACACCGCGCACAATGTTCCAAGAGTCGCGTGCAATAGTTGGCAAGCGATGCAAGAAAGGAGTTTGTTCTGCTAGCCATTGTTGGCTCTGCGTGTTGGATTGTTTTTGGGCTGCCTTCACCCAATCGCTTAAGTATGGTTCAAGGTGCATCTTGCCCAGGATGAAGCCTGCCAACATCGACAACAGCGTTCCACTGACTACATAAATCAGCGTGGCTTTCCAACCGAACGAACCCAAGAACATTGCTACAGCCACTTCGCTTACCAATGGCGAGGCGATAAGAAAAGTAAGGGTAACGCCCAGAGGAATACCGCCTTTAGTGAAACCAATAAACAACGGCACCGACGAGCAGGAGCAAAATGGAGTGATACCTCCGAATAGGGCTGCCAGAAAGTAGTCAAGTCCGTATAGTCGGTGTGTACTGAGGAATTGCCTCAGTCGCTCGATAGGGAAATAGGCATTGATAATGCCCATCAGGAAACTAATGCAAAAGAGCAATAATATAATCTTGATGCTGTCATAAACAAAGAAATTGACTGCTATGCCCAAATGGGTGGTGGCGTCTAATCCGATGACGTGATAGATCAGCCAGTCTGCAAATCGTTGAATCATAGTTATAGGAATTGAATGATGATATAATACCCTCCGATGCCGATGAATAGTACAGCTACGAGGATGTTGAGTATGCGTTGAAGCGATTGTATCTTGCCCATGACGCGCCCGATATTCTGCATGCTATATGCCAATAGGAAGCTAACCAATACCACAGGCAAGGCAGTCGCTATGGCAAAGAGTAGGGGCAGTAACCAGCCCGCAGTAGTGCTGAGTGCCAAGGGTAACAATCCGCCAAAATAGAGGATGCCGCTGGTGGGGCAGAACGCCAAGGCAAAGGTGCATCCCATAACGAATGCTCCTATCGCTGTAGGCGATTGGTTCTGCTGTTTCCAAAGCGATATAGATGGCAGGCGTAAGCGGTTGCCCAGCAGCAAGACTACACCCACGAGCAGCATGATTGGACCTATTAGCCGTTCGCCCCATAGCGCGAAGAAGCGTTGCACACCAAAGGCATTGGCTCCTCCGCGAAAGACAATCATCAGTAGCCATGCCAGCAAGGTGTAGGCTGTCACGCGACCGAGTGTATAAAGAAGTCCGCTGAATAGTACCTGATGTTTGCTCTCGATATGTTTGCTCAAGTAACCAATCGCTGCGATATTTGTTGCTAATGGGCAGGGCGAGAGTGCAGTGATGAGCCCCATTAGTAGGGCACTTAGCCACGCCATGTGGCTCTGATCTAAAAGTAATTGCAATGTCTCCATAGTGCGTTATGGTAATAGTTGTTGGATATGCTCGTTGAGCAGTTGCAGGAAGCGTTCGGGCTCGGTGCGTGCATAGGCAAAAGCCTCTTGCGTGAGGTCAATGCGCTGATTATCACGATGAAGGATAAGCGACGACCATGCCACTTGATAGTAGTTGGCAAGGGAGGTATTTTGCGGATCGCTCAGGTCAACGGCTTGATAGATAATCTTATCGCCCAAGTGCTGCGCATAGTTGGCTTGCAGGACTTGCTCGGTCGTTTGCTCGATTGCTAGGCAAGTAGGACAACGTTTGGCGGTATGGAAGTAGTAGATGTGTAGTTTGCCGTCGTTTGCGATATTTGTGTCTGTGGTCTGGCTCTTATTGCCGACACAACTCATGAGAAACATGGCAATGCTTGCCAATAAATACCATCTTTTCATGTTGTTGGGGTTAATAGGTTAATAATTGCTTGTTTGCTGAGTAGCCCTGTGGCGATTACTTGACCATCGCGAACGAGGGCGGGTAGGGCAAATACTTCGTACTGGAGTATCTCTTGGATGTCTTCTACTTTGCTTACTTCGGCTTGAATGCCCATTTCTTCTACTGCTTGTAGCAGATTTGCGTGCAAGGTCTTGCATTTGCTGCAACCTGTGCCTAATACAATTAGTTTCATGTTGGTTAGAATTTTGATGATTTATATTGTTATTTGTATTTTTACGAACAATTAGAGTGTGAGTATGTCGAAGAGTCCACATTGGGGTGGCTATCTTTAGGTTGAAAAAGTTTTAAGAGTTTTAAGAGTTCTAAAGGTTACTGACAACAGCAGTCGTTGGCAGAGGTGTTTGTTTTATTAAGTGGTTGGTTGATAAACTCTTGCAGTAGCATTTGTAGGAGCAACCAATTCTGCTGGTTGATACAATATTTCACTTTGGCACCTTCTACGGTTCCTTGAATTAGTCCTGCTTCTTTTAGAGCATTAAGATGCTGACTAACAGTAGATTTTGCAATTGGTAGTTCTTCTTCTATATTGCCGAAGTAGCACTCCTTTCTGCGTAGGAGGAATTGGATAATCGCAATGCGCGCAGGGTGTGCCAATGCTTTGGTATATGTTGCCAATTGTTCCTGTTTGAGAGTGTATGTCTTGTCTGTCATAGGTATTTGTTTACTGTATTAAATGGGTAATTATTCGAAATTGTTCGCAAAGGTACGAACAATAATTGACATAACCAAATTATTGTGTGATTTTTTAGAAACTTTAACAAGTTAGGCGATGAGGCGAGAGGTTAGAAGTTGCGGCTCTTGCCGAACAATTGAGCGAAGATTTCCTGAATTTGACTACGGCACATTTCTCGCTTCTGGAAGGTGCAGAAGACTTGGTTCGATATTTGGCGAAGAAGTACCCCTTAACAGTAGTCACCAATGGTTTTGTA